>NZ_JBQUZK010000048.1:0-3334 GCF_056313885.1 Methylosinus sp. DMC45 | reverse complement strand
AACGGCCGCCGCCCGAAGGGCGTCGTTGGACGTGTCTGCATGTTCCTTTGCCTCGTTCAGGCAAAAGAAATCCGCTCACCGAAACGGCGCCGACTCTTGACAGCGATTCACGGAAGTGTGATTCTCGGAGTGCTTAGATCAGAGAAAGGCTTCCGGGCGGCGACGTTCGGGGGCTTTTTTCTTTTGCGCGTTCAATCTCCTGATTCACTTATAATCTTCGTCTCCTTAAACGCTCGATAGAGTGCGTCGAGATTAGACGAGATGTATCGGCCGAACTCACCCGCTTCTTTCGACTTGAGCGAGAGGTTAAAGCTGCTTCCGTTATTCCGGTAGCTTGCAGACACGGTCTTGCCCTCCGATTCCCAGGACGCCGGGTCGATATTCCCCCGCGCGGACTTCCGTGGCTTGCGTCCAAGCGTCTGGAGCTGGGCGAGCAAAAAATTGAAGCGCTCCATTACGTCTTTGGAGCGGAATTCGTCGGACGCCACGACGACTATCGCAGCCTCTGCGGCCTTTGGCGACTTCACCTGCTTCTTGAGTTCTTCCCACCGGTCACGGCCAATGGGTTTGGCCGCGCCGATTGCTTCGATCACGGGTGCAGGAACCGTCTCCACCACGGAAAGCATCCTCGACAGCAAGCTGTCGTCGATCGTCAGTGCGGATTTGATGGTTTCCTTCCTCTGCCCCATGTCGAGGAGCTTCTTGGCGAACAGCGCCTTCTCGATGAAGGACAAATTTGCTCGTGCCGTGTTCTCCTGACCTTGCGCGATAATATGCGCGATATCCTCCAGGTTCTTGATCACCGCGCGAACAGGAATACCCAGTTCTTTGGCGACACGCGCGCGACGGTGGCCAAACACGATCATGAATCGACCCTTGCTCTGCGGATGAGGCCGCACAAGAATCGGCGTCGATTGTCCATGCTCCCTGATCGCCTCGCGCAGATCGGGGAAATCAGCATCGTCGTCTTCGATACGATCCGCGACAAAAGAGCGATCTAGAACTGAGACATCGAGTTCGACGACTGTTTCTCCGGCCAGCATTTTCTTCGCGTTCTCGGCCATCTCATCGATCGAAAGCATCATCGAGCGAGACGCTCCGCGAAGGGCATAATCATGCCGCGCGGCAACATCGGCCTTCGGCGTCTCCGCTCCCGTGATCGTCGCCAAGAGGTTCTTACGGGCCATATCAGGCACCTCTCCCTTGCGCTAATCTCTTGAGGAATTTAGCGATTCGACAATTCTGCACGGCTGTCAAAATGAAGATCATCTGCGCCCCCACGCTTGATGGACGAGCGCCGTGATCTCCTCATTGACTGCATTCAATGCCTCCAATGCGCGATCATATGTTGCGCGCGTGAATTGGGCGCGCTCGACTTCGTACAGCGTCTGATTGGTGATTCCCGCGTCCGAAATAGCGGTCGATTTCACCATCGGGCTTTTGAGCATCTGTTTTGGAAACAGCGATTGCATGAAACCGACCATTTGCGCCTGCGGGCCATCGGTCGGCTCGTAGCGCGTGACGAGATACCGAAACCATTTGAGGCGAACATCGGCTCCGGCTCCACTGATCGATTGAAGAACGCCGCCCAGCATTAGCAAAAATTGGCTCATCGACATGACGTCCAGCATCTGAGGATGGATGGTGATGAGAACGGCGGTGGAAGCCGCCAATGCCGTCAAGGTGAGATAGCCGAGCTGCGGGGGGCAATCGATCACCACGACGTCATAATTGTGATCGACCTCCTTCAATGCGTCGGTGATCCGGGTGAAGAACATCCGCCCCTCCGTCGAGGATTTGTCGGAAGCGGCGAGGGGTGTTTCATATTCGTATTCCTGCAGTTCTAAATTCGCAGGAACGATGTCGAGCCCGGGGAAATTGGTGCGCCGAACAACCTCGGAAATCGGCTTCTTCGAGCCATCGTAACGTAGGGCCTCGTAGAGTGACGGATTCCGATCGAGCTCGGGCTGAATACCGTGAAGTGCGGATAGGGACGCCTGTGGATCGAGGTCAATTGCGAGCACGCGATGGCCGGTGAGAGCCAGGTGCTGGGCCAGATGAGCGGCCGTCGTAGTCTTTCCACTGCCGCCTTTGAAATTGACGACGGCGACGACCTGGAGCTCTTCCCCCCCACGTCGATGCGGCACATATTTTTTGTAATCGGCTCGCCCATGACGATCGAGATACTGCCGCAACTCCAACATTTGCTCAGCCGTGTAGCTCCTACGTCCAGACGCAGAGGTGGCGGGAGTAGGGCCCTTGCCTTCGAGATGGAGCTTCTTAATGTTAGATGACGTCACGCCCAGAAAATATGCGGCCTCCGCCAAGGAAAAGGAGCGAAGGCTCTTAACGGCGTCGGGCGGATAATGCTCAAGCCGGAGCATGTTCAGCTTATCCGAGATCAATTCTCCCTGTTGAAGAATAGTCTCGTAGAAGCTGAAACCGCCCGTCTCGTCGATAGCTGTCGTCACATTCATCGGCGTCAATTCCCGAAATAACGCTTTTCCACGCCAAACACGCTTACAAGCGGGAATTAATCCTGATTCTCTCTGCTCCGCAACGAGTTTTTGGTTAATGACTGGTTAACATCGCCAACCGCTCCAACGACCAGTCTTGGCTCAGAAGCCACATTACTTTATTGTTTTTACTAGCTTTTCTGAAATTTTGCACGGCTGTCAACAAAGAGAAAATGGACATATCTGCGTTCGCTGGTGGTAACGAATTGTCGGCGCGCCACACCCACGTCGACGGCAAGGCACATGCGACGCAAGCCGCATGCGGAACCAACCAGACCGGAGCAGGAGAGGGCACCGTCATTGAACAGTTGAAGACGGGTATCATCCGCGATTTCGCGAACCTCTGAGTGCTAATTCAGCCCGAGAATCTCCAACCTGAAAAGGCGCGCACCGAGCCTTTCGCTTGGAAAACCCGTCGATAGCTTGGCCGATGTGCGGGCGCCTGCCCGTCGCCCCCCTCGAGTCTCACCAATTCCACTCGCCGGACACCGGCGGTCATCCCGAAGCGAATAGGGCGCGGAGCGCGGGTCGACCGTCGGCGTCGAAGTCGAGACAGTGATTGATCATCGCGTCCATCGGATCGCCGCCGTGCGCTTCGAGGAAAACGAGGGCTGCTTCGATCAGAACCCATCCGCGCGCGCGACTTGTCCGGGGCAGCGCGATCAGTCCCGGATGGATCGGTTCACTGCCGAGTAGGGCGCAAA
The DNA here is from genome assembly GCF_056313885.1 of Methylosinus sp. DMC45. Classification (NCBI taxonomy): domain Bacteria; kingdom Pseudomonadati; phylum Pseudomonadota; class Alphaproteobacteria; order Hyphomicrobiales; family Methylocystaceae; genus Methylosinus; species Methylosinus sp. DMC45. The sequence continues at coordinate 114 of NZ_JBQUZK010000048.1, read as the reverse complement.
ATCGCCGATGTTTTCGGTGACGATGATACGGTCCTCGGCAGGGGCATCGCAGATGAGTATAGGGGCATTGCGCGGGAGGTAGAGAAGGATTCATTCAGGAGGCTTCTCGATTCG
>NZ_JBQUZK010000047.1:0-161588 GCF_056313885.1 Methylosinus sp. DMC45 | reverse complement strand
TTGCTCACCCCACGCCCGCGGGCGTATCAACCGCCGGGACTCAACTCGCCGCTGGATGAAACTTCGGGGGCACGTCACGACCCGAACAGACGGACATTCGCCATAATTTCGACGCGTGACCAAAGTCCTCCAGCAGGACGACATCGTCCGAGGCGCGGGAAACGAAACATGGCCAGCCAGCGAGCCGCCGAGAACTCGACTATGAACAATCTCGTTCTCATCGCCGATGACGAAGCGGAAATCACCGCGATTCTGGAAGCCTATCTGGCGAGGGAGGGATTGCGGACCGTGAGCGCGGCAGATGGCCGGATCGCGCTCGATCACCATGCGATTCTGAAACCGGACCTCGTCTTGCTGGATGTGAACATGCCGAATGTCGACGGTTGGGAAACGCTGGCCGAGCTGCGGCGCCGCGGCGACACGCCGGTCATCATGATCACCGCGCTCGACGAGGACATAGAGCGCCTGCAGGGATTGCGTCTCGGCGCCGATGATTATGTGGTGAAGCCGTTCAATCCGGCCGAAATCGTCGCGCGCGTCAAAGCGGTTCTGCGGCGAGCCAATGCGCGCGCCGACAGCCACGTCTTGCGGATCGGCAAGCTCGAGATCGACCTCGAGAGCTTTCTCGCCAAGGTGAGGGACGGCGGAGCGGCGACGTCCCTGCCTCTGACTTTGACCGAATTTCGGCTGCTCGCCCATATGGCGAAATCGCCCTCGCGCGCATTCAGCCGCGGCGAGCTGGTCGACGCTTGCCTGCCGGGCGGCGACGCCCTCGAGCGGACCGTCGACAGTCATGTGAGCAATCTACGCCGCAAGCTCGACGAGGCCGGCGCGACTGGCTTGATGAATGTCGTGCGCGGCGTCGGCTATCGGCTGACGGCGCCATGACTCGCCATCGCTTGAGCCGGCAGATCGCGCTGTCGATGAGCATTGTCGTCGCCACCGCCGTTATGATCGTGTTCGTCGGCTCCTTCGTCTTCTATGGCGTCTATCTGACCTATTATCCGCCGCCGCCGGGCCCGCTGCCGCTGCTTCCCGAGGCGCCGGATTTCGTGCTGATCGCAGTCCTGCTTCTCTTCGCTCTCATTCTCGCGATCTTCGCGGCGCTCCGCCTGACGAAGCGGATTCTCGTTCCGCTCAACTCGCTCGCGGAAGGCGCGCGCAGCATCGCCGCGGGCGATCTCACGGCGCGGGCCTCGCCCGGCGACAGATCGCTCGGCGAAACGGCTCAACTTGTAGACGACTTCAACGCGATGGCGCAACGCCTCGAGGACAGCGTCGCGGCGATGGCCTCTTGGAACGCCGCCATCGCGCATGAGCTCCGCACGCCATTGACGATACTGCGAGGCCGGCTTCACGGGCTCGCCGATGGCGTGTTCGCGCCGAGCGACGAATTGTTCCACAATCTCCTGTCGCAAGTCGAGGGCTTGTCGCGTCTCGTCGACGATTTGCGTATCGTCACCCTGTCGGAGAGCCGTCGGCTGGAGATGCGTTTCGAGCCGACCGATCTCGAGCAGGAGATTCGACAGGCTGTCGAGGCGATGCGCCCCGCTCTCGTCGAGGCCGGCTTCACCATCGAGATCGACGCGCGCCCCATCGTTCTCGCTTGCGACGGCGTTCGGTTGCGGCAGGCGCTGCTCGCCCTTCTCGACAATGCGAAACGCTATGCGACGCCGGGGCTCTTGCAGATTTCGACGAGAGCGGAGAAGAAAGACATCATGATCGCCGTCGAGGACCATGGGCCGGGCCTCGCGCCCGATTTCGCGCCCCATGCGTTCGACACATTCAGCCGGGCGGAAGCCTCACGCTCACGATGCCATGGCGGCGCGGGCCTCGGCCTTTCCGTGGTGCGCGCCATAGCGGAGGCGCATCGCGGCCGCGCGCAATACAGAGCCTCCACGGACGGCGGCGCGATCTTCGAGATTGTTCTGCCGCTCGCCCAAGCGCTCAATCGCATCGGCGGCGACGCGCCGATCGAATGACGGCGCCGCCACGAAAATGATCGAATGACCATGGACAATCGAATGACCGCCGCACCTACAATGGACCGGCCCGATAACGATTACGAGAAAGTCGCCGCAACGCATGTGACTCTGCGACGCGTTCTAGAGCTGTTCAGGCCTTACTGCGCCAAGATCGCAATTGTCGCCTCGCTGATGCTCCTCGGCGCGGGCGCGGGCATGTCGTCGCCTTTTCTCTTGCGCGCAATCATCGACGAAGCTCTGCCCCGTTCCGATCTGCATCAGCTCGTCGCGCTGGTGGTCGGGCTGCTGCTCGTCGCCGTCCTGTCGACCTGCCTCAGCACAGCGCAGGTGATATTGTGCGTCCAGATCGGGCAAGCGATCATGCACGATCTGCGAGTGAGGGTCTATTCACACCTTCAATCGTTGTCTCTCGGCTTCTTCACGGCGACGCGCGCGGGAGAGATTCAATCGCGCATCGCCAGCGACATATCCGGGCTGCAATCGCTCGTGACCACCAGCGCGAACGAGCTGGCGCGCTCTTCGGCCACAGTAGTCATGACCGCCGCGGCGATCCTGCTGCTCGAGTGGCGATTGGCTCTCTTTGTCTTTCTGATTGTTCCTGGAACGGTGGCGATCAGCAATCGCGTCGCGAAAATGCGCGAAAAGCTGCTTTTCGAGCAGCAGGAGCGCATCGCCGACATGTCGTCAGCCATACAGGAGACGCTGTCGATCTCCGGCGTGATCCTCGCCAGAACGATGAACCGCGGCGAGCATTTGTCACAACGCTTCTCGAGTCTTTCGGGAGAGGTGGCGAAGCTCGAAACGCGCGCACATACGGCGGGCGAATGGCAATGGGCGCTCATCAACCTCGCGCTCTCCGTGCTTCCGGCGCTGACGCTGCTGGTCGGCGGATTGCTTATGCAGGCTGGCACGCCGATCAGCATCGGCACGCTCGTCGCCATGATCGCTCTGCAGGAGCAATTATTGTGGCCGCTCGAGCAGCTTTTGGAAATCGCGCGGGAGATGCGAACGACCCGCGCGCTCTTCGCGCGGATCTTCGCTTATCTCGACAAGCCGGTCGAGATCAGGCAACACGCCGACGCGGTCGCACTCGACCGGGCGGACATGCGCGGCGCGGTCCAGGTCGCAGGTGTCTCGTTTTTCTATCCTGGCGCCGCGACTCCCGCACTGCGCGATATTTCCATCGACATTCCGGTCGGCGGCCATGTCGCCATTGTCGGCGCGACCGGCTCCGGCAAGACCACGCTCGGCTATCTCCTCGCGCGACTCTATGAGGTGAACGTAGGCATCATCTCCTTCGACGGCGTCGATATTCGCGCGCTTCGCTTCGAGACGCTGGCCGACATGCTCGGCGTCGTGACGCAGGAGCCTTATCTGCTCCATGCGACCGTCGCCGAGAATCTGCGCTTCGGCCGCCCGGAAGCGTCCGACGATCAGCTCGCGAGGGCCGCGCGCATCGCCCAGATCCACGAGACAATCATGGCCTTGCCCGAGCGCTACGAGACGCTGGTCGGGGAGAGAGGCTATCGCTTTTCCGGCGGCGAGAAGCAAAGGCTGGCGCTCGCGCGCGTCATCTTACGCGATCCGCCGATCCTGCTGCTCGACGAAGCGACCAGCGCCCTCGACGCCAAGACGGAACACGCCATGGCGTCCGCGCTGGCGACCCTATCGCAGGGACGCACGACCATCACGATCGCCCACCGTCTCTCGACGGTACGAAAGGCAGATCAGATCATCGTCTTGCAGAAGGGCCAGATCGTCGAGCGCGGCACACACGACGAGCTCGTTTCCCAAGGACGAACCTATTCGGAACTGGTGATGCGGTCGCATCTCGATCGCCAAACTGCGTGACTCCTCCGCAGAATCCTTCTCATGCGGTTCACGCACTGAATTCAAGCCGCCATCCCGCTCTTCCGAACATGAAACTGCTCCGGCTCGAGATGTGTGTATCGACGAAGCATCTTCCAGTCTCGATGGCCGGTGACCAACGCCACTTGCTCGATCGAAAAGGCCGCCTCGAAAAGACGGCTTGCGCCTTAATGCCACAAATCACGAAAATGTAGGTCGAAAATCCCTAGGGCGCGGCATGTGCGACGAAACGCAGTTCCGACTGAACGACTGTTGAAGGGTGTCCGATCACGCCGAGTCCTTCCATGCGGCGAAAGCCGGTCAGCAGAAGGAACTGGATGGCGGCCAGCGCGGTCGGATGCTCGCCGTCCACAGCGGCGGCGCGCAGCGTCTTGCCGAGACGCTCGATCTCGGCGCGGCTGAGCCCGCCGGACTCGACCAAGCTGTTTTTAGCGCGGTGGCCGAGGCCGAATTGCGCACGGGCGCGACGGCCGGGAAGCGCCGCGACAGCCTGACCGCCACCATCGACATCATGATTACCGAGGATTTCGCGGGCATCCTGCCCTTCGACAACGTCCGGCGAGGGGTTACACAGCCACCGCCGCGAACCGTAGGGCGCGGGCCTTCACATTGGGCGCGGCGGCCCGCTCATCCCAGAAGCGAAGCTTCCTCCGCGCGACCATCTGGGTCGGACGATCGGGGTCACACGGACGCGGCCGAAGGTCGATCGCATCGCCTGCCCGTGGCTGATCCGCCGCTTCATCGATCACGCTCGTTTCCCTTCCCGACCAATCCCAGACGGTTCAGCGCAATGCGTGCGAGATCGGTCGGCTCTGTCGAAAGCTGGATGCCGTGAACCGCCGCCGCGTGCGACAAGATCGTTTTGACATAGCCGAGGTCGATGCCGAGCGTGACGGGACCCGCTCCTTCCTTCGCTCTATCGCGACCGAATTGAATGAGCCGCTCTCGATCCAGCTCTGAAATCTTCAATCGCCCAAGGCGACGCTCGAGAGACTTGAGGCTCGCGGCTTTCGACCGACCGATCCGCTTTCCGACTTCCGCGAGATCGTCTCTATTGAGTCGGACGAGATCGCCGAATGTTCGAGCTTCCTTGCGCGCGCGCTTCGAAGGCGACTCGCCACGGTCGATCCGGCGCTCTATGTCGAGCGCCCGCTCCTCCGCGTCGCGCCGGCGGAGAAATGTTTCGTTGACGTATTTCCCCTTGCGTCGAACTCGAGCGCGCCAGGAGCCGGATTTGAGCCTCGTGAAGGTCGCCATTTCGTGTGCGCTCTGTGCGCGCGGAGAAGTCGAAAAGGAGTGAAAATTGTCGTATCGAGGCGCAGGGCGCGCGCACGCGCCCGCCCACCGCCATGAGATCGGGATGACATCGCTGACAAATCCAGATTTTAGATTCTCCGTGGCCCCGATGATGGAATGGACGGACCGGCGCTGCCGGTTCTTCCATCGGCTGATGTCGCGCCGCGCGCGGCTCTATACGGAGATGCTGACGACCGGCGCCGTGATCTTCGGCGATCGCGATCGGCTGCTCGGCTTCGATGCGGCGGAGCGGCCGCTGGCGCTGCAGCTCGGCGGATCCGATCCGGGCGAGCTGGCCAAGGCCGCGCGCATCGCCGAGCCCTATGGATTCGACGAGATCAATCTCAATGTCGGCTGCCCCTCCGATCGCGTGCAGAACGGCGCTTTCGGCGCCTGCCTCATGCTGCGGCCCGATCTCGTCGCCGATTGCGTGCGCGCGATGAAGGATGCGGTCGCGCTTCCCGTCACGGTCAAATGCCGCATCGGCGTCGACGATCAGGAGCCGAGAGCCGCGCTGTTCGGCCTCGCCGAGCGCGCCGTCGCCGCCGGCTGCGACGCGCTCGTCGTCCACGCGCGCAAGGCCTGGCTCTCCGGCCTCTCGCCCAAGGAAAATCGCGACGTTCCGCCGCTCGACTACGGCCTCGTCTACGAGCTGAAGCGCGCCTATCCGAATTTGCCGATCGCGATCAACGGCGGCATTGCGACGCTCGAGGACATGCGCGCGCATCTCGCTCATGTCGATGGCGTGATGATCGGCCGCGCCGCCTATCACGAGCCGGAGCTTCTGCTCCGCGTCGATCCCGAGCTGTTCGGCGAGGCGGCGCCGCTGGCGGACGGCTTCGCCGCGGTGGAAGCCTTCATTCCTTACATCGAGGCGCAGCTGCAGCGTGGCGAGCGTCTCTCCAACATGACGCGGCATATGCTCGGCCTCTTCGCCGGCAAGCCCGGCGCGCGCGCCTTCCGCCGGCGGCTCGCAGAAGAGGCGGCGCGGCCCGGCGCCGGCGTGGAGACGCTGCGCGCGGCCGTCGACGAGGTGCGGCGCGCGACCGCGCGCATGGCGGAGGCGGCCAGAGCCTGACGCGTCTTCAGCCGCCGCTCGAAAACACGAGCAGCGCCGCGATCTCGGCCGCCTGCTGCGCGCCGCCGAGCACATCGCCGGTGAGGCCGCCGATCTGACGCTCGGCGAGCTTGGCCGTCGCATAGGCCGCGGCGACGGACGCCGCGCCGGCCAGCAGAGCCGCGACCGGTGAGACCCCGAGCGCGATCGGCAAAATGGAGAGGGCGCTCGCCAGCAGCGCCGCCGTCTGCAGCGCCTCCTTGAACGGCCGCATGGCGGCGTGGCCGGCGCCGTCCGCGCGCGCGGGCGCGAGGATCATGATCGGCAGCAGCCCGGCAGTGCGCGAGAGCGACGCCGCGAAAATGAGAATGGCCGCCGCCTCGAAGGCTCCGCGCTGCGCGATGATGGTCAAGGCGCCGAGGCGCAGCGCCAGCGCGAGGATCAGCGCGACCGCGCCATAGGAGCCGAGCCGGCTGTCGCGCATGATCTCGAGCTTTTCCTCCCGCGTCGCGCCGCCGCCGAAACCATCGGCGAGATCGGCGAGCCCGTCTTCATGCAGCGCGCCGGTGACGGCGACCAGCGCGGCGAGCGCCAGCGTCGCGGCGAGGAAAGGCGGCAGGCCGAGCGCGCGGGCGGCGAGCAGCGTCCAGGCCGGCGCGAGCGCGATCAGCGCCCCCGCCAGCGGCAGCGCCCGCACGGCGGTGCGAAAGTCCGGCATCTCATGCCCCCGCGGCGCAGGAACCGGCAGGCGGGAGTAGAAGCGCAGGCAGGCGAGGAAGTCGTCGACGAAGGGGCGGAACATGCGCCCCGTCATGCCGCCAAAGCGGCCGTTTGTCGAGAAGGGGCGATCCGGCCTCGGCGTCACCAGACGTAGCGGACCGAGGCGAAGATCGAGCGCGGATCATTATAGGCCACGGTCCAATAGGCAGGCAGGCCCGCGCCCGGCCGTCCAGCGGAAATCGCCTGATAGGTGTAGCTCTGCGGATAACGGCGATCGAAGAGATTTTTCACCGCGAGCTTAAACGTCCAATGACCATCGGCCGTGGTGTAGCTCGTCTGCAGATTGGCGAAGGTCTGCGGCGGTATTTTTATGATCGGGTTGTTGATGATATCCGTGTAGAGCGACGTCTGCGCCTGTACGGAGCCGCCGATCTTCCACACGCCCGGCACATCGAGCGGCACGCGATAATTGGTGTAGAGGCTGCCCTGGAATTTCGGCGAATAGGGCAGACGCGAGCCCGAATGCGCGGCGGTCGGAACGACGGCGTTGGGGCCGAACGGCGAATTGACCAGCGTCGCCCATGTCGTCGTTCCCGCGTAAGAATCGAGCACGGCGTCGAGATAGGAGCCGGTCGCGCCGATCTCCCATTCGTCGATCGGCGTGAAGGTCGCCTGCCCTTCGACGCCCCTGGAGCGGCCATGGCCGGCGCTGAAACGATGCGAGCTATTGGTGACTGGATCGATCGCCGTCGCCTGCACATTGCGAAAATCGTTCCAAAAGGCCGAGATCGCGACGTTCAGCCGCTCGTCGAGCCATGATGATTTCACGCCGAATTCATAGGTCGTCAGCGTCTCCGGCTTATAGGGAACGCTCGCCTGCGTCACAGAGGCGATAGTCGGTCCCTGCGCGCGAAAATCGAAGCCGCCGTCCTTATGACCCTGCGAGAAGGAGGCATAAGCGAGGATCTCCGGCGTCGCTTGATAGGAGAGGACGGCTTTGGGAGAGCCCGTTTCCCATGACGCGCTGTTCTGGACGCTCCAATTGAGCACGCCGCGCGGATTGTAGAAGGCCGCGAGCCAATCGGTGGAAGTGAAGCCGCCGCCCAGCAGCGACGAGGTCGCCTGCCCATTCACCAGCGAATAATTGTAATTATTGTTCCACTGCTTCTCGTAATTATAGCGGCCGCCGAGCGTGAGCTTCAATTCGTCGGTGAGCCGATAATTCGCTTCGCCATAGACGGCGTAAGTGTTGGTGTATTGCCACAGCTCCTGCCAATTCGGCTGGAAGGTCGTCGGAACCTGCGGAGTGGCGAAAAAGCTCGTCACTGTTCCGAATGCGTTAGCGCGTCGGCCGGAGAACCATTCGTCGCGATTGAGATAGACGCCGCCTTTGAAATCCAGGCGATCGTAATCGCCGATGACGCGAAACTCCTGCGTGTAGTTGCGATCCCAATAATGGAGCCAGTTGGAGCTGCGCGCCCACAGATCGCTGGTGTTGTCATAGAGCGCGACCTGCTCGAAGCGGCGCGCCTGGGTGATCGACTTCAGCTGCAGATTGGCGTCGAGCTGATAGCTGATCGTCAGCGCTCCGCCATATTGCTGGAAGTGATTCAGCGGATAGAGCGGATAATAGGCCGTGCTCGACGAGTTTCCAGGAATGGCGAGATTATTGTAGGACTTCGCTTGGCCGTCGTCGAACTCGCCGTCGAAGGCGAGCAGCACCTCGAGCGGCTGGATCGGCGTCCAGCGCAGCTTGGCGAGCGCATTGCTCAGATTGACATTGTTGACGTCGGCGTTGCGCAGCAGATTGCGCGTGACGCCATCGCGCGCCCGATGGCTGTAGGAGAGGCTGCCGAAGAGCTCGTCCGCGATGATAGGCCCGCTCACCAGCGCGCCGACCTTCCATTCATTGTAATTACCGTAGCCCGCTTCCACCTCGACGCGCTTTCTATTGTCCGGCTTGCGCGTGACGATCTGAACGACGCCGGCTTCCGCATTATGCGGCGAAGACGTGTCCTGCGGCCCCGGACGCGCGTCTATACGCTCCACATCGAGCAGCTCGATGCGCGAGCCGAGAAGGCGCGGGAAATAGGCGTCGTCGAGATAGACGCCGACAGAGGGCTGTCCCTGCGGATCATATTCGCCGATCCCGCGAAAGAAATAATTGGAGTTGGACGTCGTGACGCCCGTGCGGAACTGCGTCAGGCCCGGCACATAGCCGGAGAGATCGCGCGTATTGGTGATGCTGAGGTCGCGCAATTTCTTCTCGTCGAAGCGCACGATCGTCTGGGGCGTCTTTTGGGCCTCGACCCGGTCATGCTCCGCTTGCACGACGACATCCTGCACCGTCGCCTCGCCGGCGCCGCCCTGTGGCGCCGCCAGCGCCGCGCAGGCCTGCAGCGTCAAAGCTCCGACACCCATCGCCACAACACGTTGTTTCTGTGAGGCTTTTGTCATGTCATAACCACTTATAAATATTAAATCTGTAGATATAATATGTTTTATGCTAGAACTTGGCAATCAATCGGCTATGCCGATTTGCGAAAATCATACATGTTAAATAGAGATATCACGCCGGCGCGTGGCGGGACGGGGCAAGCAGGCCGGCCGTTTGACTGGCCGCGATGTGACGTCGAGACGCGCGAATGCGGCCCATCCCGGAGGGACAGGCGCGCATCGCTTGCCAGAAGTCGTTGCGAGAGGTCTGGATCAGTTCAGCGTCTTGCCGCCGGCGGCCTTGCAGGCCTCCTCGGACTCGACGAAGGCCCAGCCCTTGCCCTGGCAGGCGTTCATGCCCTTGCACGCGTTTTTGGGGCTGTGGCAGTCGCTCTTGCCCTTGCAGCTGTTGGCGCCGATGCACTGCACCTTGCCGGGCGTCGCCGCCATGGCCGTCGTCACGGCGCCGGCGAGCGCGAGAGACACGGCCGCTATGGCCAGGGCCGTTCCGTTGCGAATATTGTCTTTCATGTTTCCTCCCCGAGGGGTGTCGGCCTCTTTGGGCTTCGACCGCGCCTATCTGTCGTGAATCCGCCGCAGGGGCAAGGGCGCAGACGGCTCGCCCGCGTGACTTTCGCGCCGCAAAATGGCAGAACTCGCCCCGCCTGCGGCGACGGGCCGCATTCGGAGCCTCTCATCCATGTCGATCCTCGAATCGGTCCGCAAATCGCTCGTCCCGATCCATCCCGAAGGCTACATCTTCATCGCCGCCTTCGCCATCGCGGCTCTGCTGCTACATTGGATTTCATCGACGCTCGGCTGGGTGGGATTCATCGCCACGGGCTGGTGCGTCTATTTCTTCCGCGATCCGCAGCGCCTCACGCCTTTGCGCGAGGGCCTCGTGGTGTCGCCGGCGGATGGCGTCGTCTGCTCCATCGGCTTCTTCCTGCCGCCGGCCGAGCTCGGCCTCGGTGCGGAACCCATGCAGCGCGTCTCCATCTTCATGAGCGTCTTCGACGTGCATGTGAACCGCGCGCCCATCACCGGCCGCATCTCCAAGGTCGCCTATAAGCCCGGCATCTTCCTCAACGCCGATCTCGACAAGGCGAGCGAGGACAATGAGCGCAACGGCATCGTCATCGACGCGCCCTCGGGCCGTTATGGCGTGGTGCAGATCGCCGGCCTCGTGGCGCGGCGCATCGTCTGCTTCGTGCAGGGTGGCGAGCCGATCGGCGTCGGCGACCGTTTCGGCCTCATCCGTTTCGGCTCGCGCGTCGACGTCTATATGCCGACCGCCGCCAAGCCCCGCGTCGCCGTGGGCTCGCGCGCGATAGCGGGCGAGACGATCCTCGCCGATGTGAACTCCACCGCCGCCCCCCTGAGCTTCAAGGCCGGCTGAGCCGTCGCCGCGACAAAGGCCTCTCCGATGACCGAACCTTCGTCCTTCGACGCCGGCCCCGAGGGTCGGGACGCGCAATTGTCGCCCTCGGAACGGCGCCGGCTGCGCTTTCGCAATATTCCGATCCGCGTGGTGCTGCCCAATCTGGTCACGCTTCTGGCGCTCTCCATGGGCCTCACCGCCATACGCTACGCCACGGAAGGCAAGTTCGACACGGCCGTGACCGCCGTCATCGCCGCCGCCGTGCTGGACGGGCTCGACGGCCGCATCGCGCGCGCGCTCAAAGGCACGTCGCGCTTCGGCGCGGAGCTCGATTCGCTCGCCGATTTCGTCGATTTCGGCGTCGCGCCGGCGCTTCTGCTCTATCTCTGGTCGCTTCACGAGATCAAAGGGCTCGGCTGGTTCGCGGCGCTCGTCTTCGCCATCGCCGGCGCGCTGCGCCTCGCCCGCTTCAACGTCACCGTGGACGATCCGGGACGCCCGGCCTGGCATTCGGATTTTTTCGTCGGCATGCCGGCGCCCGCCGGCGCCGTGACCGTGCTGCTGCCGCTCTATCTCAACCTCTCGGTGGTCGATCTGCCCGGCTCCAAGGCGCTGGTTCCGCTCTTCATCATCTATGTGCTGGCCATCGCTTTTCTGATGGCGAGCCGCATTCCGCATCTCTCCGGCAAGCGCATCGGCCGCATCCCGCGCGAATATGTCATTCTCGTGCTGTTCTGCGTCGGCGTGACGGCGCTGCTGCTCGCCATCTATCCGATGGAGACCCTGGTGCTGGCGAGCCTCGCCTATCTCGCCGCCATCCCCTTCGGCGTGAAGCGCTACAAGGAGCTGGAGCGGCAGGAGGCGGAGAGAGCGGCGGAGAAGGCGCGGCCGGCCTGAGCGATCATTCGGCGAAGGCCTTGGCGCCCGCCACGGCGGCGACCACGCCGATGGTGACGAAGAGAAGCGAGACCTCCACGGTCTCGCCGAGAAGCAGAGCGGCGAGACCGAGGCCGAGCAGCGGCTGGATCAATTGCAGCTGCCCGACCGCCGCTATGCCGCCGAGCGCGAGGCCGCGATACCAGAAGACGAAGCCGATCAGCATGCTGAACAGCGCCACATAGGCGAGCGCGACCCAGGCGCGCATTGGCGCGGCGAGCAGATCCTCCGGCGCGCTGACGACGGTCCAGGCGAGCATGATCGGCAAGGAGAGCGCCAGCGCCCAGCAGATCACCCGCCAGCCGCCGAGCCGCCGCGACAGCAATCCGCCTTCCGCATAGCCGAAGCCGGCGGCGATGATCGCGCCCAGCATCAGCAGATCGCCGGTCGCGATCGCGCCGCCGCCCCGCATCCAGGAGAAGCCGGCGACGAGGGCGGCGCCGGCGAGCGCGCAGAGCCAAAAGCCCGGCCGCGGCCGCTCGCCGCCGCGCATCACGCCGAAGGCGGCCGTCGCCAAAGGCAGCAGCCCGACGAAAACGAGCGAATGCGCCGAGGTCATGCGCGTCAGCGCCAGCGCGCTGAGCAGCGGAAAGCCGACCACAACGCCCAGGGCCACGCCGACGAGCGAGACGAGCTCGCCGCCTTGCGGCCGACTCTCGCGGAGAGCGGCCAGCACGCAGAATGCGAGCAGTCCCGCGATGGAGGCCCGCGCCCCGGTCAGAAACAAGGGATCGAATCCCGCGACGGCGACGCGCGTCGCCGGCAGCGATCCGCTGAAGATCAAAACCCCGATCGCGCCATTCAGCCAGCCTTCCGTCGTCCTATCCATCTCGAAACATCCTTTCCGTCTCGGCGAAGGATCGGATGGAGGCGCTTGCTCGGCCAGAGACAGATCGATACAATTTTCGAAAACTGTTTCGACAATAGCCATGAACTGTGCTGACACGGGAGGCATTACGCTTGACCGAGGCATCCTCGCCGCCCAAGCGGATCGAATTGGTGATGACGACGATCCGCGAGCGGATCGCCGCGCGCCAGCTGACGCCCGGCGCGCGGCTTCCGTCGGTGCGGCAAGCGGCGCGGTCCATCGGCGTCTCCGTCTCCACCGTGGTCGAGGCCTATGAGCGGCTCGCCGCCGAGGGCGTCATAAAATCCCGCCCCGGCTCGGGCTTCTATGTTTCGGCGCCGCTCGCGCCATTGGCGCTGGGCAAGATCGGCCCGCGCCTCGACCGTGAGGTCGATCCGCTGTGGGTGTCGCGCCAGTCGCTGGAGGCCGGCGAGGGCATGCTGCGCCCCGGCTGCGGCTGGCTGCCGGCCGAATGGATGCCGGAGGCCGCCCTGCGCCGGGCGCTGAAAGCCGCGGCGCGCGGCAGCGCCGCCTCGCTGGCCGATTATTCCGAGCCGCTCGGCCTCGCCGCGCTGCGCGGCTTCATCGCCCGCCGGCTCGGCGAGCGCGACATCGCCGCCGCGCCCGACCAGATTCTGCTGACCGGCTCGGGAACGCAGGCGATCGATCTCGTCTGCCGCTTTCTGATCGAGCCCGGCGACACGGTGCTGATCGACGATCCTTGCTATTTCAACTTCCGCGCGCTGCTGCAGGCGCATCGCGCCGACATCGTCGGCGTGCCGATGACGCCGAGCGGCCCCGATCTCGAGATTTTCGCGCAAAGGCTCGCGCAGCATCGGCCGCGCCTCTACATCACCAATTCCACCGTCCATAATCCGACCGGCGCCGCCATTTCCTCGACGACCGCGCATCGGCTGATGGCGCTCGCCGAGCCCGCCGGCCTCATCATCGTCGAGGACGATATTTTCGCCGATTTCGAGACCGTTCCGACGCCCCGCCTCGCCGCCTTCGACGGGCTCCGCTATGTCATTCAGATCGGCAGCTTCTCGAAGACTCTCTCGGCCGCCGCGCGTTGCGGCTTCATCGCCGCCCGCCCCGAGTGGATCGAGCAGATCGCCGACATCGGCCTCGCCACGCAATTCGGCAGCCCGCGTCTCTCGGCCGAGATCGCGCTGGCGCTGCTGAAGGACGGCGGCTATCGGCGCCATTTGGAGGCGCTGCGCGCGCGTCTCGCCGGGGCGATGACGGAGACGATCCGCCGCCTCGAAACTCTGGGGATCGAGCCCTTCGTCGAGCCCAAGGCCGGCATGTTCGTCTGGGCGCGCCTGCCGGACGAGGCCGACGCCTCGCAGATCGCGAGGCTCTGCCTCGCGGAGGGAATCGTGCTCGCGCCCGGCAACGCCTTCAGCCTCGGCCAGACGGCGCGCGATTATCTGCGCTTCAACGTCTCACAATCGGACGATCCGCGCATCTTCGACGCCCTGGCGCGCGCGCTGCGGGCGAGCGCGCCGCCGATGCGGGCCGCCGGCTAGAGCAGGCATGCGACCATCTGGCGCTTGCCGCCCCGCCGCCGCCTGGACATAGTGGCGTGCGGCCGAAATCGGCCGTCCGCCGCGAGAGCGTCGGGAAAAATAAACAAAGATCGGGAGGGGAGCGAAACAGCGCTTCGAACAGAGGCCGTTTCGCTCTAGAACGTCGGCTCGAGAGGAGAGACTGCGCCTTTAAAAAACGGCGCCGTCGCGGTTCGCGTCATGTTCATCAAGATACTCGGATCGGGCGCCGGCGGCGGCTTCCCGCAATGGAACTGCAATTGCGCCAATTGCCGCGCCGTGCGCGAAGGCCGGCCCGGCTTTTCGGCGCGCACGCAATCCTCGCTCGCGGTCAGCGCCAATGGCGTCGATTTTGCGCTGCTCAACGCCTCGCCGGATTTGCGCCAGCAGATTGCGCAAGCGCCGCAGCTCTCGCCCGGCCCGCAAGATGGTCTGCGCGCGAGCCCGATCAAATCCGTCGTGCTGACCAATGGCGACGTCGACCATGTCGCCGGCCTGCTGAACCTTCGCGAGGCGCAGGCCTTCTCGATCTATTCCTCCGGCCGCATTTTGAACGTGCTCGCCGGCAATCGCATCTTCGACATTCTGGTCCCCGAGCTGGTGACGCGCGTCGAATTTCCCTTCGACGAGGCGATCCCGCTGCATGGCGCCGGCGTCGATCTCGGCCTCGCGGTGAAGGCCTTTCCCGTCCATGGCAAGATCGCGCTGTGGCTCGAGGACAAGAGCGTCGCGGGTTTCGGCACGCAGGTGGGCGACACGCTCGGCGTCGAGATCATCGAGACCGCGACGGGCAAGAGCTGCTTCTATATTCCCGGCTGCGCGAAGATCGACGAGCCGCTGCGGGAACGCCTGCGCGGCGCGAGCGCCGTCTTCTTCGATGGAACATTATTCCATGAGAATGAGATGATCGAGCAAGGATTGCTCGGCAAGACCGGCTCCCGCATGGGCCATGTGAATATGAGCGGCGAGGACGGCTCGATGAAAGCCTTCGAGGATCTGTCCGTCGCGCGCAAGATCTATGTGCACATCAACAACTCCAATCCGACGCTCGACGCTTCCTCTAAGGAACGCGCCATCGTGAATGCGGCCGGATGGGAGATCGGCGCGGACGGCATGGAGGTGACGCTATGAACGACTTCTCGACGGCCGAGTGGCACGACGCTCCTCCCTTGTCGAAGGAGGCCTTCGAGGCCGCGATCCGCGCCGTCGGCGAGGAGCGCTATCACGACAAGCATCCTTTCCATAAGATGCTGCATGGCGGAAAGCTGAGCAAAGGCCAGGTGCAGGCCTGGGCGCTCAATCGCTATTGCTATCAGGAGGCGGTGCCGCGCAAGGACGCCGCCTTCATGAGCCGCGCGCATGACCGCGAATTGCGGCGCGAATGGATTCACCGCATCCACGATCACGACGGATTGGGCGAGGAAGGCGGCGGCATAGAGCGCTGGCTCGTGCTCACCGACGGGCTCGGCCTCTCGCGTGAATATGTCACCTCGCGCAAGGGCGCGCTGCCGGCGACCAAATTCGCCGTCGAGGCCTATGTGCGCTTCGTCGTCGAGCAGCCGCTCGTCATTGCGGTGGCGTCCTCGCTGACGGAGCTGTTCGCGCCGGCGATCCATCGCGAGCGCATCGCCGGAATGCTCGAGAACTACGATTTCGTCGACGATTCCGTGATGGCCTATTTCAA
This sequence comes from Methylosinus sp. DMC45, assembly GCF_056313885.1. NCBI lineage: Bacteria > Pseudomonadati > Pseudomonadota > Alphaproteobacteria > Hyphomicrobiales > Methylocystaceae > Methylosinus > Methylosinus sp. DMC45. Next base: position 145,827 of record NZ_JBQUZK010000047.1, on the reverse strand, counting down.
GCGCCGTCTCGCCCAAGCGCCGCGCGACAGCGATTTCGCATTGTCGTATATTCTCCAGCACGCCTATACGCGGGCGGAGCAGGAAGCCTGCGTCGGCGCCGTGCGCTTCAAATGCGACGTGCTATGGGCGCAGCTCGACGCGCTCTATCAGGCCTATGTGACCGGCCTCATCCCGCCCGGCGCGTTTACGCCGGGAGAGAAGTGAAGGACGAGAGAATGAGCGAAGCGCGTTTCATTGTGGCGCCGGAGTCGAAGCCGGCCTTCACGCGCTATTCGCGCCTGCACGAGGACGTCGTGCGCAAGCGCAAGGTGATCCTCGCGCCGGAACGCGCCTATGAGCTGGACCCGATCGGCCTCGCCGTGCTCGGCCATGTCGATGGCCTCGCCAGCGTCGCCGAGATTTCGCAGCGTCTCGCGCAGAGCTATTCGGCGCCGGTCGAGGTGATCCAGACGGATGTGGTCAAGCTGCTGCAAGGCCTCGCCGACAAGCGCCTGCTGCGCGACGGGCCGGACGCATTCTCGCCCCCTCCCCTATCGCAGACGGCGAAATCCTATGCGCCCTTCGAGCGCGGCCCGGCCGGGCTGCTCGCCGAGCTGACGCATCGCTGTCCGCTCCAGTGCCCCTATTGCTCCAATCCGCTCGATCTCGAGCGCGCCAATACGGAGCTGACCTCCGGCGAATGGGGCGACGTGTTCCGGCAGGCCGCCTCCATCGGCGCGCTGCAATTGCATCTCTCCGGCGGCGAGCCGACCATTCGCCGCGATCTCGAAGAGATTCTCGCCCACGCCGTCGACGCGGGCCTCTACACAAATCTCGTGACCTCCGCCGTGCTGCTGACGCGCGAGCGTCTGGCGCATCTCGCCGAGATCGGCCTCGATCATGTGCAGGTCTCGGTGCAGGACGTCGTGCCGGACAGTTCGGACCATATTTCCGGCTATGAGGGCGGCGTCGCCAAGAAGCGCGACGTCGCGCGCTGGGCGCGGGAGCTCGGCCTCGGCCTCACCATCAATGCGCCGATCCATCGCCAGAACATCGACCATCTGCCGCAGATCATCGATTTCGCGGTGGAGGTCGGCGCGCAGCGGCTCGAGGTGGCGCATATTCAATATTACGCCTGGGCGGAAGTGAACCGCGCCGCGCTGATCCCGACGCGCGAGAAATTCCTCGCCACGGTCGGCATTGTGGAAGAGGCGAAAAAGCGCCTGCAGGGCGTGCTCAATTTCGATTTCGTGATCCACGACCATTACGCCTCGCGCCCCAAGGCTTGCACGGGCGGCTGGGGCCGCAGCATCATGGTGGTGACGCCCTCCGGCAAGGCCCTGCCCTGCCATGCCGCGCAGACTCTGCCGGGCCTCTCCTTCGACAATGTGCGCGACCGCCCGCTCGGAGAAATTTGGCGCGACGGCGCGGCCTTCCAGGCCTTTCGCGGCGAGGAGTGGATGCAGGAGCCCTGCCGCAGCTGCGACAAGCGCGCGGTCGATTATGGCGGCTGCCGCTGCCAGGCGCTGGCCGTCACCGGCGACGCGGCGGCGACCGACCCCGCCTGCCATCGCTCGGCGCATCACGAGGAATTCGCCGCGCTGGGGCAGAACGAGTCGCTTCTGCCGGCGCCGGCTTTCGTCTATCGCCGCCTCGGCGGGGCGGACCGCAAGGAGAAGGCGCTGGACGAGCAGCCGGCCTGAGCCGCCGGTCACTCCCTGCTAATCATGTCCCACGCTCGCGCTGGAGCGGCGCGGGCGGCGCTCCATTTGACCCTTTCGGCCGGTTTTGCGGCCAAGGGGGTCCAAAATGTCACGAGCAGATTTGGGCGCGCGTCGGATCGGCGCGCTTTTCGTCGCCTTCTCGGCGTTCGTCTTCTTCACCATAGTGGTGATGATGGAGCGCGCCTGCGCCGCGCCGCCGCCGGCCTATCGCATTCCGCTCTTCGCCCAATGCGGGCTCGAGGGGCTGACGCCGGAGCCGGGGGCGGAGAAGCTGGCCGCGCGCGCGACGCGCGAGGGGCGCTCCGCCGCCTTTCAGAGCTGGGCGGCCTCGACGCGGCCGGTGACGCCGGCGCTGCTGGCTTTCGCGCCGCGGCAGGACGCCTTTCCGGCGGCGCTCTCGGCGGGAGCTGATCGCAAGGCGCGCTATTGCCCCTCGGGCGCGCGCCTATGAGCGCCGGCTCAGGCCGCCTTGCGCTCCAGCGCATGGAGGCAGGAGACGATGGCGGCGATGGAGGCGAAATTGCGACGGCGCAGCATATGCTCCGGGAATTGGACGCCATAGGCGTCCTCGAGCGCGAGCATGATTCTGACCGCCGCGAATGAGGTGAGGCCGAGTTCATAGAGGTCGGCGTTGTCCGCTATGTCGCTGGCGGGCGCGGGCAGGCGTCCATTCTCGTCGATCGCTTGCCGAACGAGGTCGATCACTTTTGCTCTCCGCTTCTGGCTGCGCGCGGGGGCCTCCCCCCGCCGTCGCAGGTCACGATCATTCAGCGACAATTCGACGCGATGATCGTAAATCCAACGCTAAGATCGCGCCGTCTCGATGAATGTGGCGTGAACCGGGCGCCTCCTCCAATTGTGTAGGTTAGGAAATCCTTTCTTTTTCGGGAATTACTTATGGCCTATAGCGTGATCCGCCATTGCCCGGGGCGGTTCGGCCCTCTATGTTCCCGAGCATCGATTTTCGGCCGGCGACTTGGGCGCGCTTCGGAGACGGAGCCGCTGACGACCTCTCCCTACATCGATCGACCCGGCCCCGCGCAGGCGGGCCTTCTCCTCTATGTCTGGAGAGACAAATGGCGACTGGAACGGTTAAGTGGTTCAACGCCCAGAAGGGCTATGGCTTCATCCAGCCGGATGGCGACGACAAGGACGTGTTCGTCCACATCAGCGCGGTGGAGCGCGCCGGCCTGCGCGATCTGCGCGAGGGCCAGAAGGTGAGCTTCGAGATCGCGCAGGACCGCCGCACCGGCAAGTCCTCGGCGGACCAGCTCAAGGCGCTCTGAGCCCTTTGATCTGACCTTGAAACGAGAGGGTCGCCGCTCAGCGGCGACCCTTTTTGCGTCTCGCATGGTCCTTGTCTCGAGGCCTGCGCCTTTGCTACAGTCGCGCTCATGCGCCTCGCGCCCTCGTCCCGCATTCTCGCCGCCCTGCTCGCGGCCGCGTTTTTCCCCGCTCCCGGGGCGCTCGCCGCCGGGGCCGAGCGTCCGCTCACCGAGCCGCAATTTCTCGAAATTCCGGGCATAGGCCGCGTGCCGATCCCGCTGCCGCCGGGCGCGCGCGTGTTCTCGCCGCAGCGACGGCCGGTCGCCCCGGCCGAGCCGGAGATCGCGCCCGAGCGGGCGCCGCAAACGGCGCGCGACTCGCTCGACGATCTCATCCGCCGCCTCTCCCTCGCCGAGAGCGAGGAGGAGGAGAGCGCCCTCGCCCAGGCGATCGGCCGGCTCTGGGCGCGCTCCGCCTCCCCCACCGTCGACCTGCTGATGCGCCGCGCGCTCGTCGCCGTCGGCCTCGGCGCGGATTCGCTGGCGCTCGATCTCTTCGACCGCATCGTCATCCTCGAGCCGGAATGGGCGGAGGCGCTGGTCGGCCGCGCCAATGTCCGCATCGCGCTCGGCGATCTCGACGGGGCGGAGCGCGATCTCGAATCCGCCGTGCGGCTGGAGCCCCGCCGTTTCGACGCGCTCGGCGCATTGGGCGCGCTGCGGGAGCGAGCCGGCGCCTCGGCGCGGGCGCTCGAGGCCTATCGCCGCGCCCGCGCGCTCGATCCGCGCCGCGAGGAATGGCGCAAGGCGGAGGAGCGGCTGCGATTGGAAGTCGAGGGCCGGGACATCTGAGCGGCGCGCGCGTTCTCCCGCGAGCCGCGACGCGAGCGAGCCGAGGAGCGATGATATGGCGCAGAACGACATTTCGCAGGAAGCTTTGAGCGCGGAGGCGCTCGCGCAGCTTTTCACCGAAGCGCGCACCCACAACGGCTGGGCGGATCGCGAGGTTCCCGACGCTTTGCTCCAGCAGGCGGTGCGGCTCGCGCTGTGGGGGCCGACCAGCGCCAATTGCCTGCCGGCGCGCTTTCTCTTCATCCGCTCGGCGGAGGCCAAGGCGCGGCTGGCGCCGGCGCTCGCTCCCGGCAATCTCGACAAGACGCTCGCCGCGCCGGCGACGGCGATCGTCGCCCATGACACGCAATTCTACGAGCATCTGCCGCGCCTCTATCCGGCGACCGACGCGCGCGCATGGTTCGTCGGCAACGCCCCGCTCATCGAGACGACCGCCTTTCGCAATGGCACGCTGCAGGGCGCCTACTTCCTGCTGGCGCTGCGCGCCGTCGGGCTCGACGCCGGGCCGATGAGCGGCTTCGACAATGCGAAGGTGGACGCCGAATTCTTCCCCGGCGGGACGGTGAAGTCCAATTTCCTCATCAACATCGGCTATGGCGATCCGGCGAAACTCTATCCGCGGGGTCCGCGTTTCGCATTCGAGGAGGTCGCCTCGATCCTGTGAGGCGCGATCCTCGACAAATGAGGAAACGCCCATGGTTTCGCTGGTTTCGCCGGGCCGCGCGCAGGCGCTGCTCGGCCTTTTGCGCATTTTCGCCGCGCTGCTGTTCCTTCAGCACGGGACGGCCAAGCTCTTCGGCTTTCCGCATGTGGCCATGTTCGACGGGCTGAAGCTCGTCTCCCTGCTCGGCCTCGCCGGGGCGATCGAGATCCTCGGCGGCCTGCTGCTGCTCCTCGGCCTCTTCACCCGGCCGGCGGCCATCGTGCTCGCGGCGGAAATGGTCGCCGCCTATGTCGTCGGCCACGCCACCCGCGGCGCTCTGCCGATCCACAATGGCGGCGAGCTGGCGCTCGTCTATGGCGTCGTCTTCGCGCTTTTCGCCCTCGCGGGTCCCGGCCGCTTCGCCCTTGATCGATCCGCTCATGACGGGGCTTGACAGCCGGCCGACAGATTCTCGCAGCCTGTGTCATTTCGGTCACAGAAAAGTAATTCAATGACAAATATATTGCAAAATACATAAATGTTTATTTGAGGCTTTAGTATAGATTACATCGAAATATTGATGCGGCATACTTGGCGCCGCGGCGCGGAACTAGGCAAAATCCGGCGCTGGCGCTCTCGCCACTATTTGATCACAACTCACCCTTACCGCGGGTCTACTCGACAGTCCCGACCGAGCTCGGTCGGCTGTCGGGAGAGAAACGGCAAGGGGGATAGCGCATTGAAACAATGGATCATCGGAGCGGCGATTTTTGCAGGTTCGACAGCGACGGCGGCGGGCCAATCCTGGGTGGGGAAGGCCTCCTACTACGGCTATCATGGCCGGACGGCGAGCGGGGGCCATGTGGGGGCGCTGACGGCGGCCCATCGCAGCCTTCCTTTCGGCTCGCGCGCGCGCGTGACCAATCTCGGCAATGGCCGTTCTGTGGTCGTCACGATCAATGATCGCGGTCCCTTCGTGCATGGACGGGTGATCGACGTCTCCACCCATGCGGCGGAGAGCCTCGGCTTCCGTTCGGCGGGCGTCGCGCGCGTGAAGGTGGAGCGCGTCGCGGGCGAGTAGATTCCGCTCCGCCGTCGTTCCCGGCGGGGAATCCCGAGCGATAGGCTCGCTATCGCTCGGGATTTCCGATCGCTCGCCCCGCGGCCCCGCCGACCGTGAGCTATGGTAAACGGCGATTTCTCAATTGGCCGCAAACACAGGAGTTTGGCTTAGGCAAATGTTAAATCGCCTCGCCTATAGAAGGAGGGTCGAGTGATCGTGAGAGTATGCGAGTAACAAAATGACCGAGACGCATCGTCCGCGTGTCAAATATGTCATCGGCCCAGATGGCAGCCCATTGACCGTCGCGGATCTGCCCCCGCCCACGACCAAGCGTTGGGTGATACGCCGCAAGGCCGAAGTGGTCGCGGCGGTGCGCGGCGGGCTCCTCTCCCTCGAGGAGGCTTGCACCCGCTACACGCTGACGGTGGACGAGTTTCTGAGCTGGCAGATGTCGATCGACCAGCATGGTCTCGCCGGATTGCGGACGACCCGCCTTCAGCAATACCGCATGTGATTTCGGCGCCCGATCGCGGCGCCTTTTTGAAAACGCAGAGCCGGCGCGCCTTGGAGGCGGCCGGCTCTTCGTCGTTTCAGGGGCCCGCTCGGCCCGTCAGCTCTCGCTATCGGCGCGGCCGCGCAAGGTCTCGGCGAGACGGCCGCGCTCGAACACCAGCACGACGACGAGCGCGAACAGCAGCGGCACGATGAGATAGAGCAGGCGGAACACAAGCAGAGCGGTCAGCACCTTGAGCCGCGGCACATCCGGCATGGCCTTGATGAAGATGAGCTCGAACACGCCGAGCCCGCCCGGCGCATGGGAGACCAGCGCGGCCGAGAAGGACAAGAGGAACGTGCCGAGCACGACGATATAGGGCGTGCCGCTGCCTTCCGGCAGAGCGAAATAGATGATGCCGGCGGCGCCGATCAGTTCCAGAGGCGCAGCGAACATCTGCCGGATCATCACCTCGGGCCGCGGATACATCACATGGATCTTGCCGAGATCGATCGGCTTGAAGTGCATCAGCGAGCCGACGACATAGAGCGCGACCGCGCCGAGGCAGGATAGGCCGATGATGAGCGCCGTATGCTCATTGGTGAGCATTTCCGGGAGCATGCCGGAGAGGCGGCCGAGCAGGCTCGGCTGATAGGTGAGCAATATGCCGGTGAGCAGCACTGTGCCCAGGCCGAAAGTGTAGGAGCACAGCACCACCAGCACCGCCACCTGACCGGCCGTCAGGCCCTTGGTGGAATAGGCCCGGTAGCGCACCACGGCGCCGGAGAACACCGAGGCGCCGATATTGTGCGAGAGCGCATAGGTGGTGAAGGAGCACAGCGAGATGAACACCATGGAGATGTGCTTCACGCCGAGATGCAGCAGCGCGATCCGATCGTACCAGGCCAGCGCCGCGTAAGCGAGCAGCGAGCAGAAGCCGGCCGCGATCCAATGGGAGACGGGAATGGCCCGAAGATCGGCCCAGACCTCCTCGCCGACCGATTCCCCGCGAAATTCGCCATAGAGAAGATAGAAAGAGGCGATGACAGCCACCAGCCCGACGAGAGGCCAGACAAATTCCAAAATTTTTTTCATGGGGCGCTGTGGGTTCGGCGCTCCCGGTGCGGAGCGCGCGCTCTCACTGGCATGGCCACGCCGCGACCGCAAGCCTGAATGCCGGCCGCAGCGACCGGCTCCGGCTCGGTCGCCACGCAGGCCCGACATTTCGACACGCCCGACGGACCGACGCGCTCATGCGGCGCCGGCCGGCTCGCCGGGTCCGGCGAGGGCGTCCAAGGGACGGCTTTGATTTTCTGGCCTGAGCCAGAAAGACCTCAGACGCGCCGCTCGGCGACGAGATCGATGATGCGATCGCCGCCGCGGTCGCGGGCTTCCTGGCCCTGCGCCTTGCCCAGCTCCTCGGCCGCATCCTTCATATGCGTCTCCGCCTCGACCAGCTGGTCCTTGAGATCGGCGACAGAGCGCAGGAGATTGTCGCGGCGAGTGCGCGCGGCCTGAGCATAGGTCGGATAGGCGAAGTGATTGGGGTCGGTGATATTGGCCCGCTGCTCCTCATGAGCGATCTCGCGATCGAGATCGCCCGTCATGCGGGTGAATTCAGCGATCATCGTCTGAAGCTGCGCCACGCGGCGCCGGCACTCTTCGGCGTGAAAACGTTTCAGCCGAACCAAGGCATCTCGCGACTTCATGACACTACTCTCCGGCACAAGTTACTTACGACGCATGCGAACACAATCGCTTTTCCGCGAGACGAGCGGAAATATGGCGCAAGGAGGTTGCTCGAGTGTTACTGCCCGACGTTTCTGCCGGCCAAACAAAAAAGCGCCGCAATTTCAATCAGCCCCTCGGCCAGTCGGAGCCGCGCCCTATATGAGCCGCCGCGGGCGCAGCGCCCGTCCTGCGGTTTCTGGCACAGCGAGGAGGCGGAGATGAGACGCGCCCATGCGATCATTGCGGCGGCCGGGGTCGCCGCGCTCCTTTCGGCGGCGCCATCGGGCGCCGATCATGTGGGGACGCATAAGGTCCTCCTGCCGGGCGACATTCCCTTTACGGCCGGACCGCCGTCGCTGCCGGCCGGGGCGGAGGCCGCTATCCTCTATGGCGACCCCGCCAAGGAGGGAATCTTCGTGATGCGGCTGAAGGCGCCCGCGGGCTATCGCATTCCGCCGCATACGCATCCCAAGGCGGAGGTCGTCTCGATCGTTTCCGGGCGCATGCGGCTCGGCCTCGGTCCGGCGGCGGATCGGGCGAGCGTCGAGGAGCTGCCCACGGGCGCCTTCTCCATCATGCCGCCGGGCGTGGCGCATTACGCCTTCTTCGACACGGAGACGGTGCTCCAGATCGACGCCATGGGGCCGTGGAGCATAGATTACGTCAATCCCAAGGACGATCCGCGCAATCAGATCGCGCCGGCGCAGCGGTGAGGCGCTCGGCCGTCAGCTCGCCAGCTCCTTCAGCCCACGGCGGATGAGCGCGCCCGTATCGGCCCCCTCGCCCATCGCCTCGAGGCTCTTGGCGACGGCCGCCGCCGCCTGCGGGCGCCCATAGCCGAGATTGACCAGCGCGGAAATCGCGTCCTGCGCCGCCTGGGGCGCCGCCGCCGGCTCCTCGCCGGAAAGCCGCGCCACCACAGGATCGATCCCGGCGAAGGCCGGCGCCTTGTCCTTCAGCTCGGCGACGATGCGCGCCGCCAGCTTGGGGCCGACGCCGGAGGCGCGCGCCACCATCGCCTTGTCTTGGCCCGCAATGGCCGAGGCCAGCTCGCCCGGCGAGAGAATGGACAAAATGGCGAGCGCCACTTTCGAGCCGACGCCCTGCACGCTCTGCAGCAGGCGGAACCAGTCCCGCTCGGCCTCAGACGCGAAGCCGAAGAGGCGTATCGCGTCCTCGCGCACCTGCGTCTCTATGGAGAGCGCCGCCGCCTCGCCCACGGGCGCGAGCTTTTGCAGCGTGCGCGCCGAGCAGCTCACCACATAGCCGACGCCATGCACGTCGATAATGACGAAATCCTCGCCATAGGAATCGACGATTCCCTTGAGCTTGCCGATCATCTCGCCCCCGCGCAGCGCGTGAGCCCGGCGCTCTTCGTCCCGTCGCTCCAGAGAAATCGCAACACGCCGCCTTCGAGCGTCAATTTGAACGCGTCGCGATGCGGCTTGCCGCCCTCCTCGCCGGAACAGGCCCGCGCCGTCACAGCAAAGAGCGCGCGGCCGCCCTTATTCTCGGTCTCGTCATATTCGACGCCTTCGCAGGAATAGGTCGGCAGCGTGAGCTTTTTCTCCTCGAGCGTCGCGAAATAATCCTTCGCCTTGCAGCTCGCCGCATCCAGCGCATAACGCCCGACCGGCGAATGCGCGTCGAGCGAGCCCGCCTGCGCCGCGCCGGCGAGCAGGAGAATCGCGAGCGCGCCGATACCGCCCCCGAGCGATGGGATGAAGCGTCCCTCATCCCGAGGAGCCCGCGCAGCGGTCGTCTCGAAGGACGAGGGAAGCGTCACGCGCCGCCTTCTGGAACTCGCCCCCGCGCTTCGAGACGGTCGCTTCGCGACCTCCTCAGCATGAGGGCGAGGATGAGTGTCCAAGGCCGAGCCGCGCCCGGACCGCGAGCCTTCAGGCTCGCACAGCGCCCCGCGCGAACCGCTCATCGCGCCCCCGCGGCGAGCTTGCGCGCGGCGATGCGGCCGGCGCGATGATGGGCGTGGCAGATGGCGACGGCCAGCGCATCGGCGGCGTCGGGACTCTCGGCCCGGCTCAGCGGCAGCAGCACACGCACCATCATGGCGATCTGCTCCTTATCGGCGTGGCCATTGCCGACCACGGTCTTTTTGACGACATTGGCGGCGTATTCCGCCACCTCGAGCCCGGCGAGCGCCGGCGCCGCCAGCGCGACGCCGCGCGCCTGTCCGAGCTTCAGCGCCGATTGCGGATCGCGATTGACGAAAGTCTCCTCGATCGCCGCCTCATGCGGCGCATGCTCCTCGATGATGCGCGCGAGCCCGCGCTGCAATTGCGCCAGCCGCTCGCCCATGGAGGCGTCGCCGTCCGAATGCAGCGAGCCGCAAGCGACAAAGGAGAGCCGCGAGCCGCGCGACGCCTCGACGAGCCCCCAGCCCGTGTTGCGAAGGCCCGGGTCTATGCCGAGAATGCGAATCGTCTCTTCCGTCATGGCGGGAGGTTAGGGGGAAAGGCGCGCGAGGGGTAGCGGCGTCTCTCGCACTGGGCGGCGCGGCTTCGCCGCGGTCGTCGCAGGCGGTCGGGCGAATGCAGAAAGGGACACGCTCACCCTCCCCTTCAGGGGGAGGGTCGGCCGGCGATAGCCGGACGGGGTGGGGCGCAACGGCGAAGACTCGGGGCGTCACCCCCTCCCGAGCGCCTGCGGCGCTCGACCTCCCCCCTCGAGGGGGAGGTGGAAACGCCTCTTCGATCACCGCTTCTCGTTCGCCCGTCGCCCTACGCGGCCGTCATGGCCGGGCTTGTCCCGGCCATCCACGCCAAGCAGCTGAGAAGCCAATGAAAAAGCTCCCACCATACGGATTTCATCTCCCGGAGGACGCCGCCGGAGTTTCGGCGTCACGCAAAACTTCTGAGACGCCGCGGCGCGCGTTGGCGTGGATGGCCGGGACAAGCCCGGCCACGACGCCGCGGGGTGAAGAGGATATGCGCATTCGATAGCCCTCGAGGGGGAGGGGGCGCTCTCCGAGGCTCGGGCGAGGACCCCACACCCCGGACCGCTTCGCGGTCCGACCCTCCCCCTAAAGGAGAGGGTGGGCGTCCGAATGCAGCGAGCCGCAAGCGACGAAGGCGAGCCGCGCGACGTCTCGACGAGCCCACAGCCAGTGTTGCGGAGACCCGGGTCAATTCCGAGAATAGGAATCATATCGTCCGTTACGCGGGAGGTTAGGGGAAAGGGCGACAAGGGGCGGCGGCGTCTCTCACGCCGAGCCGCGCCCCCTCGAGGGGAATCCCTTTTCAGTAGTGAATGAATTAGATCTACCGAGCACCGTGCAATCAATTGGAAATCCAGTATCAATGCTCTGCTATTTTGCCCAACAGTTCCCGCCATTTGTAGCGACTTTCATGGATCGCGGGCTAACGCTGCGACGTCGATTTCGCGAGGAAACGATCACCGACCTTCTAATGGGAGGCCTCATCACAGCAAGTCCAGGCCGTATCATTGTCGAGTTTCCTGACGAACCAGTAACCGGAGCCGATATGGAATGGAATTTCGTAAATCCCCTCGATTCGACCTTTTTCCGCATCCATCTACAAGCTAAGCAGGCCTATGGGGATGGTCGCCAGTGGACTAGACACTGCTATCGGGAGTTGTTCCATTCCTCTGGATCAGGAAAGTTACAGGCTGAGAGCCTCTGCGACACAGCGCGCGCGTCGAGATTTGCCACCTATCCATTGTATATTTTTTATCATTCCGCGCGTACCTGCAACTTAGCACCTGCTTCGCGGCACGTGTCGGGTGTTAATCTTGCCGATGGCTATTTTATCGAATCCCTCGTTAAAGCAGCAAAAAACCGCCGCCTTCGCACAAGCAACAAAAGCCTTGGAGTTATATCACAAAAATTCTTTTCATTGAGTGACATTTTCTGCCCTCCTACGACACAGAAACTGTCACCACTTGCGCTTTCCCCATTCACGCCATCACAATTCTTGATCTTGTCTACTAGAACGCGTTCCATAGGCATTCCCACGCCTCCAACACCACGCGAAGTTCAGAGCCGCCTCGTGACCGTTAGCACGCCAGATCAACCATTTGCAGGCGAGACATCAATCCCTGACGTTTCCACTAAGATACCCGATGACGTTCTGCGAATAATTCAGCAGCCCGATGTAAGTGGCGAGAAAAGCTCCGGGCAACGGCTCCAGAGATGGCGCGTCACATTTGTGTCCACGCGTCCGAGCGACGAGCCCACGGGGTAACGAGTCACCCCAAAATCCCCCTCCCCACGCCCTTCACCTCCCCCACCCCACACAACATCATCCCCACCCGCAGCTCCGCCGCGAAAATATCCAGCATGTTCTCCACGCCCGCCTGCCCCGCCGCGGCCAGCGCATAGGCGTAGGCGCGGCCCAGCAGAACGCCCTTCGCGCCCAGCGCCAGCAGGCGCAGGACGTCGAGGCCGGAGCGGGCGCCGGAATCGGCGAGGAGGAGGAGATCGTCGCCCACGGCGTCGGCGATGCGCGGCAGCATGCAGGCGACGGAGGGCGCGCCGTCGAGCTGGCGGCCGCCGTGATTGGAGACGACGATCGCCTCCACGCCGCAGCGGACGGCGTCGCGCGCGTCGGCCTCGTCGAGCACGCCTTTCAGAATGATGCGGCCTCCCCAGCGCGCGCGCACCCAATCCAGCGTCTGCCAATCGAGCGTGGGATCGACATTGGCGGCGATGTCGCGCAGATAATTCTTCTGCTTCATCGCGCCGCCGAGATAGGCCGCGACATTGCCGAGATCATGCGGCCGGCCCATGAGGCCGACATCATAGGCCCAGGCAGGCCTCGCCAGCGCTTGCAACAGGCGCCGCTGCGGCGCGAATGGCCCGGCCATGCCGGAATGGGCGTCCCTATAGCGAACGCCCAGCGCCGGCAGATCGACGGTGAAGACGAGATGCTCTATCCCCGCGGCGCTCGCGCGCGCGAGCATATTCTCCATGAAGCCGCGATCTTTCAGCATATAGAGCTGCAGCCAGATCGGCCGCGCGCTCGCCGCGGCGACCTCCTCCAGCGAGCAGACCGAGAGCGTGGAGAGAATGAAGGGCACGCCCTTTTTCGCCGCCGCCCGCGCGCCCTGAACCTCGCCGCGCCGCGCGAACATGCCGGACATGCCGATGGGCGCGATCAGCACTGGCAAATCCGCCGCGACGCCGAGCCAATGCGTGGAGAGATCGACGCCGGCGACGCCCTGCATCACGCGCTGGCGCAGCGTCACGCTCTGAAGGTCCGCCATATTGGCGGCGAGCGTGCGCTCGGCGCCGGCGCCGCCGTCGATATAGTCGAAGAGAAAGCGCGGCAGGCGCCGACGCGCGGCTTCGCGATAATCGGCGGCGGAGGAAATAATCATCGCGTGCCTCTCATGACTTGCGCGGCGCTCATGCGAATTTGCCGATCGCCTTGGCGGAGGCGATCGCGCGGAAAGTGTGGAAATTGGGGCTCGCGCCGGTCTCGCGGCAATAGCGGTCGAAATCCTCGGCGCCGACGTCGATCATGACCACATCCCAGCCGCTCGCGCGCCAATTGGCGATTTCCTTCGCTTGGAGGCGAAGCCATTTGTCATGCGTGTCGGCCGGATAATTATCGACACTGTGACGCAAGAGCTCGTGATCGGCCGCGGTGACGCGCGGGAGATAGGTCGTCGGCACGCTGGGTTCCTCCTCCCTCGAGAATCGCGCGCCGACTCTTACACCCTAGGGAATAGCGGACGCTGCGCTCGCGGGAAATTATAGGTCGCTCCGCTCGCGGTTCATCCCCTGGTCATCTGCGCAGGCGCATGAAGCGAGCGCCGCTATTTTGCGGCTCACGATCAAAGGGGGGAACATGGCCATCGGTCCAGATCCTCGCGGCGCGCTGATCGCTCTCAGCAGATTCGGCCTCGGGGCCAGGCCCGGCGATCTCGCCGCGGCCGCCACCGATCCGCGCGGCTTTCTTTTGGAAGAGTTGCGCCGGCCCAATGTCGGCCGGCTGGAAAATGCTTCGCTCGCCCCGTCCAATGTCGCCCTGCAGGCGCTGTTCGCCGATCAGCAGGAAAAACGCATGGAGCGCGAGCGCGCCATGGCCGCGGAGGCGACGCGCGTCTCCATGGCCGGCGCGGCGGTGGGCCCAGGCGCGGCGATGGCCGCGCCCGGCCCCGCCGCGCCGCCGCTGGGCGCCGACGGCAAGCCCAAGCCGCAGGAGCCGCCTGTCGAGCAGAAATTGTTTCGCGCCGAGGCGATGGCGCGTTTCGAGAAGCAGGCGAGCGCGCAGGCCGGCTTCGTCGAGCGGCTCGTCGCCTTCTGGTCCAATCATTTCGCCGTTTCGGTCGCCAAGGGGCAAATCCTCCGCGTGGCCGCCGGCCCCTTCGAGCGCGAGGCGATCCGGCCGCATGCGCTCGGCCGCTTCGCCGATCTTCTGGCGGCGGTCGAGAGCCATCCGGCCATGCTCTTCTATCTCGACAATCAGCGCTCCATCGGGCCGGGCTCCGCGGCGGGGCGCTTCGCCGGCAAGGGCCTCAACGAGAATCTCGCGCGCGAGATTCTCGAGCTGCATACGCTCGGCGTCGGCGGCGGCTATTCGCAGGCCGATGTGACGGCGCTGGCGCGCATCATCACCGGTTGGAGCTTCGCCGAGGCGGAGAGCGAGATCGGCGAGCCGGGCGGCTTCGTGTTCAAGGCCAATTGGCACGAGCCGGGCGCGCCCGCTCTGCTCGGCAAGCATTATCCGCAGACGGGCCGCGAGCAAGGCGCGGCGGCGCTCGCCGACATCGCCCGCCATCCGGCGACGGCGACGCATATCGCGACCAAGCTGGCGCGGCATTTCATCGCCGACGCGCCGCCGAAGCCGATCGTCGACACGCTGGCGAAAACCTTCCGCGACACGGAAGGCGATCTTACGGCGGTGGCGGAGGCGCTGATCGCGAGCGATCTCGCCTGGAGCGAGCCGCTCGCGAAAATCCGCACGCCGGACGAATATCTGATGGCGGCGGCGCGGGCGACGGGCGCGCTGCCCAATGACCCCGGCCAATATCTCAACATGCTGAACGCCATGGGCATGCCCTTGTGGCAGCCGCCCGGCCCCAATGGCTATCCCGACAATCTCGACGCCTGGGCCTCGCCCGAGGCGATGAAGCTGCGCCTCGACGTCGCCTGGCAAATGGCGCAGAGGCTGAAGGACATCGGCCATCCGCTGAGCGTGCTCGACACCGCCGCCGGCCTCGCCGCCTCGCGCGAGACGCGGGAGGCGGCGTCACGCGCGGAATCGCGCCAGCAGGCGCTGGCGATTCTCTTCATGTCGCCCGAATTTCAACGGAGGTGACGATGCGCATTCCCTCTTCCTCTTCTCTCTCGCGACGTCGCCTCCTCGCGCTCGGCGGCGTCTCTCTGGCATTGGCGCATTTTCCGAAAGCGGCGAGCGCCGCGGCGGCGCACGATCCGCGCCTCGTCGTCATCGTGCTGCGCGGCGCGCTGGACGGACTCTCGGCCGTCGCGCCGATCGGCGATCCCGATTACGCGGCGTTGCGCGGGTCGCTCGCTCTCTCGCCCGTCGGCGACAAGCCCGCTTTGCCGCTCGACGGATTTTTCGCGCTCAATCCCGCCATGCCGGTCTTCGCGCGTCTCTATAAGGAGGGAAAAGCGAGCGTCGTTCATGCGGTGGCGACCAGCTATCGCGAGCGCTCGCATTTCGACGGGCAGGATGTGCTGGAGAGCGGCTTCGCGGGTCCGGGACACACGGAATCCGGCTGGCTCAATCGCGCGGTCTTCACGCTGCAATCCTCGGAGCCGACGCGGCGGCGCGGCCTCGGCGTCGGCGCGGCGCCGCCGCTGGTGATGCGCGGGCCGGCGCCGGCGCTCGGCTGGGCGCCGCAAGTGCTGCCGCCGGCGGGCGAAGACCTCGCCCAGCGCGTGCTCGATCTCTACACGCATAGCGATCCGACGCTCGCCGCCGCGCTGCGGGCGGGGCTGGACGCCGACAAAATCGCGACCTCGGGCGGGCTCACCGGCGATATGGCCAAGGCGCGCGGCGGCATGGACCAGCCCAATGGCATGCGTCAGGCGGCCATGGGCGCGGCGCGGCTGCTGGCGACGCCGGATGGACCGCGCGTCGCCGCCCTCGCCTTCGACGGCTGGGACACGCACGCCAATGAGAGCGGCCTGCTGGCGACGCGCCTCTCCGGCCTCGACGGCGCGCTAGAGGAGTTCGAGAAAGGCCTCGGCGAGGCCTGGAAGGACACCGCCGTCGTCGCCATCACCGAATTCGGCCGCACGGCGCGCGTCAATGGCACGGGCGGAACCGATCATGGCACGGCGAGCGTCGCATTTCTGGCCGGCGGCGCGGTGAGAGGCGCGCGCGTCATCGCCGACTGGCCCGGCTTGAAGACGAGCCGTCTCTATCAGGAGCGAGACCTCGCCCCGACCCATGATTTGCGCGCCGTGCTGAAGGGGCTTTTGACCGAGCAATTCGACCTTTCGGCGCAGGCCCTCGCGGAGAAGGCTTTTCCCGACTCCGCGAGCGTCGCGCCGATGAAAGGCCTCATCGCCGGATGAGAGGGGCGCGAAAGCGTCCCCCTCAGCCCTGTCGTTTCTCGATCTGCCCGATCGCGTCCACGACGGCGTCGAAGGTCAGGAGCGTCGAGGCGTGACGCGATTTGAAATCGCGCACCGGCTCCAGAATGGCGATTTCCTCCCATTTTCCATCGGGGGGAGCGCCATTCTCCTTCAGCATCTTGCGGACGGTCTCGCGCAGGGCGCGCAATTCTTGCGGCGTGGAGCCGACAATATGGCGCGCCATGATCGAGGAGGCCGCCTGGCCGAGAGCGCAGGCTTTGACCTCATGTGCGAAATCCGCCACTTTTCCATCCGATAGGATGAGATCGATCGTGACGGTCGATCCGCACAGCTTGGAATGGGCGGTGGCGCTGGCGTCTGGAGCTTTGAGCCGACCGACGCGCGGTATCTGCGCGGCGAGCTCCAGTATGCGCTGGTTGTAGACTTGATCGAGCATTGTGGCCGATAAGTTGCTAGCGGGGGGTTACGTGGATTCCTTCCACTGAGTATATAATTCCGCAGGCCGCGTTGAAAGCGGCCGTCTTCCCCGAAGTGGTCGGGCCAATCGTCTACCTGGAGGCGCCACATGGATGCCGTGGTTAAGTCCTTGCTCGACCGTAACGAGACGGCCGAGACTCCCGTCGAGCGCCCGACCCGCGAGGAAGCGGAGGCGGCGGTGCGCGTGCTGCTGCGCTGGGCCGGCGACAATCCCGAAAGGGAGGGTCTCAAGGAGACGCCCCGCCGCGTCGTGAAGGCCTATGAGGAATTCTTCCGCGGCTATCAGGAGGACGCCGGCGAGGAGCTGGCGCGCGTCTTCGAGGAGGTCGAGGGCTATGACGACCTCGTGCTGGTCCGCGACATACCGTTTTTCTCGCATTGCGAGCATCACGTCGTCCCCTTTGTCGGAAAAGCGCATATCGCCTATTATCCGACCGGCGGCGTCGTCGGCCTCTCCAAGCTGGCGCGGCTCGTCGACGTCTACGCCCGCAGGTTGCAGACGCAGGAGGCGATGACGGCGCAGATCGCCACCGCGATCAACCAGCATCTGACGCCGCGCGGCGTCGCCGTGCTGGTGGAGGCGGAGCATATGTGCATGTCCATGCGCGGCGTGATGAAGCAGGGCTCCTCCACGGTGACGGTGCAGTTCTCGGGCGTGTTCCGCGACGATCCGGCCGAGCAGGTGCATTTCTACACGCTGCTGCGCGGCGCCCGCTGACCGCTTCCCTGGGGAAATCCAATGTCCGCTCTGCCGCCGGCCGAGGCCCATGCGCTCGAGGAAGGGCTCGCCCTCGCGCCGCGCTATGACGCCCAAGGGCTCATCGTCTGCGTCACTGTCGAGGCGGCGACGAACGAGGTGCTGATGGTCGCCTATATGAACGCTCTGGCGCTCGAGAAGACGCTGGAGACCGGCGTTGCGCATTATTGGTCGCGCTCCCGGCAGAGCCTCTGGCGCAAGGGCGACACTTCCGGCCAGGTGCAGAAAGTGGTGTCGCTGAAGGTCGATTGCGACCAGGACGCGCTGCTGCTGGCGGTCGAGCCCGGCGGCGACGGCAAGGCCTGCCACACCGGCCGCAAATCCTGCTTCTATCGCCATGTCGAGAATTTGGGCGAGAGCGGCGCCGCTCCCCGCCTCGCTCTCGAGAGCTAAAAGCCGCGACGTCGCACTCTGGTAGGCCCAAGTGACCGAGGCCCAAGTGACCGAGCTCGAAACAGCCGTGCAGGAGATCGCCGCCGAAATGGCAGAGCGGCCGGACCGCGGCGAGGTGGCGAGCTATATACCGGAGCTGGCGGGAGTCGATCCCGGCGCTTTCGGCATGGTGGCGATCGACGCCGAGGGCCGCGTCGCCGCCGGCGGCGACGCCGACCTGCCCTTCTCGATCCAGAGCATATCGAAAGTCTTCACGCTGACGCTGGCGCTCGGCATGGTGGGCGATCTTCTGTGGCGGCGCGTCGGCCGCGAGCCCTCCGGCAATCCGTTCAACTCCATCGTGCAGCTGGAGCGCGAACGCGGCGTGCCGCGCAATCCCTTCATCAACGCCGGCGCCATAGCGGTGACGGATGTGATCCTGTCCGGCCATCAGCCGCGCGAGGCGTTGGGCGAAATTTTGCGCTTTCTGCAGTTTTTGGCCCAGGACGAGACGATCTATGTCGATCGGGCCGTGGCGGAATCCGAGAAACGCACCGGCTTTCGCAATATCGCGCTCGCCAATTATATGAAATCCTTCGGCGTGATCGACAATCCGGTGGATTTCACGCTGGGCGTCTATTTCCACCATTGCGCCATCGCCATGACCTGCCGGCAGCTGGCGATGGCGGGGCGTTATCTCGCCCATTCGGGCCGTATCCCCTCCGCGGGATCGTCTGTAGTCTCGCCCGAGCGCGCCCGCCGCATCAACGCGCTGATGCTGACCTGCGGCCATTACGACGGCTCCGGCGAGTTCGCCTATCGCGTCGGCCTGCCCGGCAAGAGTGGCGTCGGCGGCGGCATATTGGCCGTCGCGCCGGGCAAGGCGTCCATCGCCGTCTGGTCGCCGGGCCTCGACGCCAATGGCAATTCGCATCTCGGCCGCATCGCGCTGGAGAAGCTGGCGCGGCGCATGGGCTGGTCGATTTTCGGAACCGAGCCGGCCTGAGCCGAAGCCGCGATCCGGCTCGCCGCGGCGACGCCGTTAACGGCCCCGCTACTTTCTGCGCACAGCCTTCCGCCCAATATAAGAAAGACCGATACGGGCGGAGACGGCAGGCAGGAGAGGCGCGATGACGGCCTTTTTTCGCAATCCCTTCGACAGATGGGCGCCGGATGGCGGCGGCGGCGGCGTCGAAGCCCCGCCGATCGCGCGCGAGCCGACGCCCCCGCCCGTGGCCGCCCGGCCCAAGATCGGCCTGGCGCTGGGCGCCGGCGCGGCGCGCGGCTGGTCGCATATCGGCGTGCTGCGTGAATTGGCGGCGCACGGAATCGTGCCGGATGTCGTCGCCGGCACCTCCATCGGCGCCGTGGTGGGCAGCTGCTACGCCGCCCGCAAGCTGGACGCCGTGGAGGCCTTCGCGCGCTCCATGACCAAAAGGCGCGTGTTCACCTTCATGGATCTGTCCTTCTCGGGCATGAGCCTCATCGGCGGCGAGCGGCTACGCGCGGCGCTCGAGAAGGAGCTGACCGACCTCTCGATCGAGGATCTGCCGGTCCGCTTCGCCGCCGTCGCCACCGAGGTCGGCACGGGACACGAGGTCTGGCTGAAGCGCGGAGCGCTGGCGCCGGCCGTGCGCGCCTCCTACGCTCTGCCCGGCATTTTCGAGCCCGTGCGCATCGGCGACCGTTGGCTCTTCGACGGCGCGCTCGTCAATCCGATTCCGATCACCGTCTGCCGGGCGCTGGGCGCCGATTTCGTGATCGCGGTGAACGTCACCGCCGACACCATGTATCGCTCGCATGTGATCCACGATCATCACGCCCATGCCGGCGGCGGCCGCGCCAAAGAAAGCGCGCCCTTCGCCGACGCCTCGGAGCCGGGCCTCGCGGCGCATCTTCTGCCGCGCTATTTCCAGCGCCGTCCCGGCGCCGCGCCCAATGTCGCGGCCTCGATGATCGACGCTTTCAACATCATCCAGGATCGCATATTGCGCTCGCGCATGGCGGGCGATCCGCCGGACGCCACCATCCATGCGCGTCACGAGGATGTCGGCATGTTCGACTTCCACCGCGCCGAGGAATTGATCGAGCTCGGCCATGAGGCGACGAGGCGCTCGCTGCCGAATATCTTCGCCCACATACCGCTCGTCGGCGCGACGCCGTGAGCCGCTGCCGAGCGGCTCCGGCGTCACCCTCGCGGAGCGGCGGCTCTCAGGCCGTCGCGATATAAGCGCGAAGCTCCTGGCGCTCGGACTCGATCTCGTCGATACGGCATTTGACGACGTCGCCGATCGAGACGAGGCCGGCGAGACGTCCCTCGCGCAGAACCGGCAGATGACGGCGGCGCTCCACCGTCATCGCCTCCATCGTCGCTTCCAGCGAATGATCCTCGGCGATCGACATGGGATCGGCGGTCATGAAGCGCGCGACCTCGTCGCAGAGCGCCTCGACGCCGTAGCGCGCTATGGCGCCGACGATGTCGCGCTCGGTGATGAGGCCGACGACCTCGTCATCGGCGCTGACGACGACGAGCGCGCCTATGCCGCGGCGGGTCAGCTCCTCCGCCACTTGCAGCAACGTCCGTCCCGGCGCGATGGTGACGACCTCGGCTCCCTTGCGGGCGAGTATGCGGGCGACATTCATATGAAATCCCTCCCCTCTCGCTAGTTTATCTCAGCGCTCCCGACTTGCGGCTAGCTGTTGCGGTTACTCACGGCCTCCCTCGCGGCGGTCGAAGGCGCCGAACAGGAGAAGCCCCGCCACAAAGCCCCCGACATGCGCCTCCCAGGCGATCTGCTCCGTCGATCCCGCCGCGCCGGGAAACAGGCCGAAGATCAGATTGGCCGCGAACCAGAGACCGACGAAGGCGAGCGCGCGCCGGTTGGACCAGAGCTCGGCGAGGCTCGACGCGCGCCGCGACGCAAAGGGCGCCCCGATCCGCGAATCCTGGGCGAAAGCGAAACGCGCGCTCGCCGCCATGGTTCCCGAGATCGCCGCCGAGGCGCCGACGACCGGGCCGAGGTCGAAAGGATGGATCGAAAAATGCGCGGCCGCGCCGGCCGCCGCCGTCAGCGCCATGAAGGCGAGGAAGCGCGCCGGGCCGAAACGGCGCGCCAGCGGCGAGCCGAAAGCCGCCAGCGTCACGCCATTGACGGCGAGATGCGTCCAATTGGCGTGCAGCAGCGCATAGGTGACGAAGGTCCACCAGGGCAGGCGCTCCGCGCCCAGAGCCTCGGCCACGTCGCCGGCCTCGACGCCCGGAGCCAATTGCCCCGCTATGGAGCGCATGAAGGCGTCCGGCGCCAAAACGATCGAGATTCGTCCCGGAACGAAAGCCAGCGCGGAGAAGATCTCGGAGACCGTCGCGCCGGGCAGCGCGCCGAGCGCGAATTGGATCGCCGCCAGCGCGGCGAGCAGCGCCGTGACCTCGCCGGGCAGATTGAGGATTTTCTCCCTCTGTGGCCTCGCCTCGAAACGATCGTTCATCTCAGCGCCGTCCTTCAGGCTCGCCGGAGCCATTGCGAGTGGTTACCGATTTCTTGCCGCTGGCATGCGGCCTGCTCTTCAGCTCTCGCCGCTCGGGGGCGGGCGGCAGGGCGCGCCGATTCGACGCAAAGTCCTTAACGATACGCCGTTTTGGAAACAAAATGAGACACAAGGTCAACCAGCAACTCTACGCCTATTGGAGCCGCTTGAAAGGGGCGCGATCGGCGCCCGAGCGGTCCGAGATCGACCCGGCGGAAATTCGCGAGGCGCTGCCCGATTCCTTCATCATCGAGATCGATGAGGCGGGCCGCTTTCCGATTCGGCTGTGCGGCACGAGGCTGAATGCGCTCTGGCTCGACGAGCAGAAGGGGAAGTCCTTTCTCGATCTGTGGTCTCCCGAGGACCGCCGCACGCTCGCCTCGGTCATGCTGACCGTCATCGACGGCGTGGCTCCCGTGGTCGCCGGAGTCGAAGGACGCGCCGGGGACGAGGGCGACGTCCTGGAGCTCGAGCTGCTGCTGCTGCCGCTGCGTCACTTCGGCAAGACGCACTCCCGCGTTCTCGGCGCCATCGCGCCCGCGCGCCGTCCGCGCTGGCTCGGCGTCGCGCCCGCCCATCCGCTGCGGCTGACGTCCTTTCGCGTGATCGCGCCCAGCGAGGCGCATTTTCGTCTGTCGGAGCCGGTCGGCCGCCGCGTGGTGCGGCCGGGCGCGCCGGGGCGGCCGGAGCTGGTTCTCTATCGCGGCGGAAAAGCCTGAAAAATCACATTCGACGGCAGCGGCGCGCCCCCGAGCGGGGGCGCGCCGGCCGGAGGCGAGAAATTACTTCGCGACCTGCTTGAGCTCCGCGTCGGCGGCCTTCACATGCTCGGCGGCCTGGGCGAGATGGTTCTGGCGGGCCTCGTCGATGGTGGCCTTCAGATGGTCGATCGCCGCGGCGAGATGCGCGTCCGGCTTGAACTTCTGCAGCGACTCGGCCTTCTCCAGCGCGAGATCGGCATGATAGGCGAGAAGCCCGGAGTCCTTCAGCTTGACCTGAGTGATCGCTTCCTCGACGTGGTTGGCGGCCTGATCGAGCCGGTCGTCGGCGCGGGCGATCGTCGAGGCGAAAAGCGCGCCGCCGAAAGCGAGCGTGAGAGCGGCGGTTTTGAGCTTCATGGTCGTTTCCTCATGATCCGGCGGCGCGCGCATCGTTACTGAACGTTTCGATTTATCGCGGCCGCCGATGATCGTGTCCGGCATTTAAATGCAAATGGGGGCGCCTTGCTAGCCCATCGGTAGGATTTTCCGCCGCGCCCCGCGCGCCTCACCAGAACTTCAACGCGGCGAGCAGGCCTTTTTGCGCGACCTGGCGGTCCTGCTCCTTGAGCTCGAGGAATATTTGCCGCGCGCTGGCCCGCAGATCGAGCAGCTGCTCGTCCGAAATGTCGAAATCGACCGACGCCGACCGCAATTCGCGCCGCGCCGAATCGAGCTTTTCCTGCAACAGGGCGATCAGGGAATTCTTTGCCATTTTCTTGCTCTCTCACTCGCTTGGGCGAGCCTGAGAGCGGGAGCGGAAGAACGCTCGAATTCCCTTTGCGGGCCTCAATCAGATTCGCCGGTCGGGCCTGCATCCGAGGCCCTCGGTTCTTTTGAACGCTCACGCTCGAGCGTCGGCGCCGATTATCTTTGAAGTTTCGCCGATCCGCAATCCGGCCGCCGAACCCCTCGAAAGCTACGCGAAGCCCGCTCGGCGACATCACGTCGGTAGCGTATAAATATTGCACAGAAGCTTGAATCTGCTTGGTGATCTAGGCTCGGCGCTGCGCAAATCCCCCAATGGCGAAGCGGCGGCGCATCGATAGATTCGCTCTCGTCGATTCAATGCATTGCGTCGCGCCTGCCGCGTTTTCGCCTATTCCCGACCAGGACCTCCCATGACATTCGCTCGCTGCGGCCTCGCCGCCGCGGCCGGGCTCGCGGCCATATTGGCGTCGCGAGACGCGGCCGCTCATTGCATGATCGGCCCCCGCATGATCCCGATGACGCTGGCCATAGACACGCCCTGCGTCATGGATGATTTCATGCCCATGGCGATGGGAACGCGAAACGGCGATCACACGCGCGAGCTCGACGTCCCGCTGATGCTCTCCAAGCGCATCACCAAGGATTTCGGCGTCACCCTCGCCGGCACATGGACGCGCATGTGGATGCCGGAAAATCTCTCCTACATGGCCATGATCATGGATCATCACATGACGCCCGACGGCGCGATGATGATGATGCCCATGCTGATGCCGATGGGCATGTACATGCCCGGCATGACGATGGGCGGCTGGCAGAATTTGCAGACGACGTTCAAATATCAGCTGCTCACCGACAAGAAGAGCGAGCTCGTCGTCTCGGCGGGACTGTTCGTCGATTGGGGCGGCGTCGGCAATCGCTCGGCGGGCGCGCCGGGCTTCACTACTCTGGTCCCGTCGCTATGGATCGGCAAAGGGTTCGGCGATCTGCCGGAAGAATTCGGCTGGGCGCGCGCCTTCGCCGCCACCGGGCAATTCGGCCTACGCCTGCCGACATGGCGCCGCACCCTCGCCTATTCGCTGAGCGGCATGAGCCCCGCCGGAGCGGACATGTCGGGCATGCTCAATTCCGTGATGGACATGTCCTGCATGAACATGCCCGCGCCCTACACATTCGACATGACGATGGCGATGCCGAGCATAGACGAGTGCCGCCACTCGCCGACCTTCGCCTATGGGGCGAGCCTGCAATACAGCTTCTCCTATTTGAAGAAGACGCTGAAGGTCGATCTCGGCGTCCCCGATTTCGTCTATGAGCTCAACCCGATCGTCGAGGTTCAGTTCCGCACGCCGCTCTCCGGCGTGCGCACGACGAGCCTGCCGCCCTATTACGGCGTGGAGCTGACGCCCAATAATCAAAGGGTCTTCGCCACCTCTCCCACTTCGGCCTCGACGGTCGGAACCGTCAATCCCGGCCTCATCTGGATGGGAGACAAGATCCAGATCGGCGCCGAGGCGATCATTCCGATCAACCGCCAGAGCGGGCGCGCCGTAGGCTGGATGGCCTCGATCGACTTCTCATTGCAGCGCCTGTTTCCAGACACTCTGGGCAAGCCGCTCATCCAAATGGCGGGCGATGAGGAAGAGGATCACGATCACGATCATGACGGCCATGACGGCCATGAAGGCCATGAAGGCCACGATCACGAAGGTCACGATCATGAGGACCACGATCATCAGGGCCACGACCATGGCGCTCACGCGCATGGCGCCGGTCACGGTGGGCATAGCCACGGTGGACATGGCCATGGCGGAGGCGCGAAGGGCGCCGGAGGCCATCATGACCATAGCAGCCATGCCGCGCATCGCGGAACAAGCGCGACCTCAGCCGGGACGGAAAGCTCAGGCCATCTTCACACGCATTGACGCCCCTACCGCGGACTGGCCGACGCGCCCAAATGAGGCTCGGAGGCCGATCGCATAGCGGAGGGAAATATGGGCGATCAGATCGAGCTTTCGCTCATGCTCGAGCGCGTCGACGCCGCGACGCTGCTCGAGAGCCTCGAGCGTCAGCTGGAAGCTCTACAGAAGATCGAGCGCGCCGATGGCGACGAGCTCTATTCCGCGGCGCAACGTGAGAAGACCGCCATCATACCCGTCATAATGGCGCTGGAGAGCGCCTTGCGGGCGAGCCGCCCGCACTGACCCGCCATCACTGAATGATGAGGTCCGCCTGCAAGGCGCCGGCCGTCTTGATCGCCTGCAGGATCGAGATGATCCCTGTCGGCTTCAGCCCGATCTGATTGAGCCCGCGCACCAGCGTGCGCAATGTCGGCCCTTCCAGCGTGGCGACGCCGCCGACCTCCTCCGTCGCGGTGATGCGCGTCTGGCTGGTCACAGTCGTCTTGCCGTTGGAGAAGGGCGCCGGCTGCGAGACTTCCGGCGTCTCATTGATGCGCACGGTGAGGCCGCCATGCGTCAATGCGACGGGCGAAATCTTCACATCCTGGCCAATCACCACAGTGCCGGTGCGTTCATCTATCACGACGCGCGCCGGCGTGCTCGGCTCTATGCGCAGCTCGCCGATCTCCGCGAGCAGGCGCGTCGCGCCGCCGCGCGTCGTCGTCAGCGCGATGGTGCGATTGTCGCGCTCGCGCGCGATGCGCTGATGATATTTCGCCTGCGAGTAGCGGTTGATCGCGTCGACGATTTGCACCGCCGTCTGGAAGTCGGGGTTGCGCAGCTCCAGCATCAGCGCGCCATTCTCGCCGGCCGGCCGCGGCGCCTCGCGCTCGATCGTCGCGCCATTGGGCACGCGCCCCACGGTCGCGACGCCATGCGTCAAAGTCTCGTTCTGGCCGCCGACGGCGAAGCCGGAGACCGCGATCGGCCCTTGCGCGATCGCATAGACATTGCCGTCTATGCCGGTGAGCGAGGTGAGCAGCAGCGTTCCGCCCATCAGCGACGTGGCGTCGCCCATTGCGGAAACAGTGATGTCGATCGTCGAGCCCCAGCCGACGAAGGGCGGCAGCGCCGCCGTCACCATCACCGCGGCGAGATTGCGCGTGCGCAGCGCGCTGTTACGCACATTGACGCCGAGCCGATCCAGCATGGACGACACCGATTGCTCGGTGAAAGGCGCATTGCGCAACGTGTCGCCCGTGCCTTGCAGGCCGACGACGAGGCCATAGCCGAGCAGCTGATATTCCCGCACGCCGCGCGGAAATGTGATGTCCTTGAGCCGCACCGAAGCGAGCGCCGGCGCGCTCATCAGCACGAGCAGAGCGACCGCGAGGAGCCTGCGCATCAGCCCTCGCTCACGCGGATGGAGCCATCCGCCTGCACGCGGCCGGTGACGACGAGCCCGCTGTCCTGATTGCGCACGCGAATGAGATCGCCGATGGACCCGGCCTGCAACGCCGAGCCGTAAGCGACGATGACCATGCCGCCTTCATCGAAGACGATCTTCACCGACGCATTTATCGTCACGACCTTGGGCGCGTCGACGGCGATCGTCGGAACCGGACGGTCCGGCAGCAGCGTGCGCCGCGCCACCTTGCCGATGAGCGCGCTTTTTGTCTCCGCCACCGAGCCATCCGCCCCGGCGCCGAGGCCGAAGGCGCGCTCGCCGAGCATGGAGTCACGAATGACGTCGCCAGGATAGATGACGCCGAGCGGCACCGGGAGCATGCGCTCCTCCGCGCCGAGCGGCGTGGGGCCGCAGGCGACCGCGGCCAGCACGAGAGCGACGAGCCGCGGCAGCCGCATCATCTGATTCCCTTCGAGACAGTGCCTTCCATCTCGTCCACCGCCTGGATCACCTTGGAGCTGAGCTCGAAGGCGCGCTGCGCGGAGATGAGATTGACGAGCTCCTTGACCGGATCGACATTCGAGCTCTCGAGATAGTACTGGCTGATCGTGCCGAAGCCCGGATCGCCCGGCACGCCAACGACCGGCGCGCCGGAGGCGACCGTCTGGCGAAAGAGATTGCCGCCCAACGCCTCGAGGCCCGATTCATTGGCGAAATTGGCGATGGTCAATTGGCCGAGCTGCTGCGGAGTCGTCTGCCCGCCTATGGTGGCCGAGACGATGCCCGATTGATTGACCGTGATCGCGGTGGCGTTATTGGGAATGACGATGGTCGGCGTCACCAGATAGCCGTCGCCCGTCACCAATTGCCTATTGGCGTTGGTGCTGAAGGAGCCGGCGCGCGTATAGACGGTCTCGCTGTCCGGGCCGACGATCTGGAACCAGCCGCGGCCTTGCAGCGCGAGATCGAGCTGATTGCCCGTCTGCGTCAGCGAGCCTTGCGTCTGCAGGCTGCGGATCGCCGCGAGACGCACGCCGAGGCCGGTCTGCGAGCCTTCTGGAATAGTCGCATCGCGACCGCGGTTGGAGACGCCCTGAAGGCGGTCCGCCTGATAGAGCAGATCGGTGAATTCCGCGCGCGAGCGCTTGAACGCCGTCGTGTTGATATTGGCGATATTGTTGGAGAGAACTTCGATATTCTGCTGCTGGGCGTTCATGCCCGTGGCCGCGATGGCGAGCGCTCGCATGGTTCTACCGATCCTTGTTCAAATCGTCATCCGGCTGATTTCCTGATAGGCTCCGACCGCCTTGTCGCGCACAGCGATCGCCGTCTGCAAGGCGCGCTCGGCGGACATGATCTCATCCACGACCTGCTGCACAGAGGCTTTGCCCTGCACACCTGCGATAGACGTCGCCTCGCTCGACTTCACCTTGTCGACGACGCCGGTCGTGAGCTGATCGAGCACTTGCGAGAAAGACGCTCCATCGACAGACGAAGCCGCAGCGCTCTGCGCCGCGCCACTCAGCGCCGAGACGCCGGCGCTGGAGGCGACGGAGGAGACGATTCCGGGGACGAGTCCGATCATTGGCTTCCCTTCAGCAGATCGATTGTCATGGAGAGCAGATCGCGCGTCTGCTTCATGACCTGGAGATTGGCCTCATAGGCGCGATTGGCCTCGCGCATGTCGGCCACTTCGGTGAGAATGTTCACATTCGGAAACTTCACATTGCCATCCTTGTCCGCAGCCGGATTGCCCGGATCATGCTCGACGCGAAACGGCGTGCGATCGACGCCGACGGCGCCGACATGAACCAGTTCCGCGCCGCTCGCACGATCGAGCTCATTGGCGAAGGTGACGGTCTTACGAACATAAGGATTCGCGCCCGCGGTCTGGCCCGTGGAGCGCGCATTGGCCATATTCTCCGCGACGACGCGCAGGCGCGACGATTGCGCCTCGAGTCCCGCGCCGGAAATTTTCATGGAGGCTTCGAGAGCGTCCATCTCGCATTATCCCTTCAACGTCGCCATCCACATTCCGTGGAACGACTTCATGATATTGGTGCTGAGCGAGAAGGCGCCGCGAATCTCGCCCGACTTCATCATCTCCTGCTCGAGGCTAACCGAATTGCCGGAGAGGCTCGTCTCCCAATTCGCGCCCTCTTTCGGCGAAGAGGCGCGCGGATCGAAAGCCGCTGTCTGAATATGCAGCCCATTGGTTCCCGCGAGCTCCAATGCGCT
Source organism: Methylosinus sp. DMC45 (assembly GCF_056313885.1). Taxonomy (NCBI): domain Bacteria; kingdom Pseudomonadati; phylum Pseudomonadota; class Alphaproteobacteria; order Hyphomicrobiales; family Methylocystaceae; genus Methylosinus; species Methylosinus sp. DMC45. Next base: position 117,381 of record NZ_JBQUZK010000047.1, on the reverse strand, counting down.
GTGATCCAGAACCTTGGAGAAAGGCGCGACATCGACGGCCTTGTAGCCGGGCGTATTGGCGTTGGCGATATTCTGGGCGACCACCGATTGACGCGCAGAGAGCCAGCTCCGCTGCTTTTCGACGAGATCGAAGAGATAAACAGGCTCGACCATGATGCCTCGCGCAGATTTGGTAACGGAAAATTAGCCGTTCGGTCTTGCGTCAAGCTGGACTTGCGCCCGCGATCAGCGAGACGCAGAACGCGAAGCCTGACCGCTGTTGTGCAGAAAATGAATGAGCTCTGCGATCGGACGATAGAATTCCGACGGGATCATCTTGTCGATCTCGACATGATCGTACATCGCGCGCGTCAGCGCCTGACGCTCGAGCACGGGCACGTCATTGGCCTCCGCGATCTCCCTGATCTTCAGCGCGACGAGATCTGTTCCCTTGGCGACGACGAGCGGCGCGCCGCCCTCCTCGCGCACATAGCGAAGCGCGATGGCGTAATGTGTGGGGTTGGCGATGACGAAGGTCGCGCGCGGAACCGCCGCCATCATGCGCTTGCGCGAACGATCCAGCGCGATGGAGCGCAGACGCGCCTTCATCATCGGATCGCCTTCCGATTGCCGGAGCTCCTCCTTGATCTCCTGGCGGCTCATGCGCATGTCGCGCCGCCACTTCATGCGGCTCCAGGCGAAATCCGCCATCGCCAGCAGAACGACCGGAATGCAGACGACGCTGGTGAGGCGAATGACGAGCTTGAGCAGCAGGCCCGGCACCTGGCCGGGCTCGACGCGCATCGCATCGGTGATGAGGCCGCGGTCGACATTGAGCGAAAAAATGACCGCGCCGGCGATGATGATGATTTTCGCCACCGATTTGGCGAGCTCTACGAGGCCTGCGACGCTGAAGATGCGCTTCAGCCCCTCACGCGGCGAGATGCGCGAGAGATCGGGCTCGATGCGCTGAAAGACGAGGCGCGGCGAGCCCTGAATGAAAGCGGCGACAATCGCCGAGACGATGAACATCCCGAGAATGGGCGTCAGAAAGCGCGCCGTCTCCAGCACCACCGTCCGCGATTGCATATAGGCGTCCGCGCCATTGGCGAGCGCGAACTGCCCGACATTGCCGAGCATGAGAGCCATCGCCTCGGCGAGGCGCGGGCCGACGGTCTGAAAGACGAAGGCGGAGCAGAGCAGAAAGGTGAGAAAGAGCGTCGCGATCGACAAATCGCGTGACACGGGCGTCTTGCCCTGCTCGAGGGCGTCGAGAATTTTTTTCTCTGACGCCTCTTCTGTTCGTGATTCGTCGTCTTCCGTATCGCTCATCGATCAGAGGCCGTCACTCGGCGGCCTCCTCGGGAGCGGCGCTGGACAAGTCGATCTTGCCCTGCTCGGCGAGCCTCAGCACAGTGTCGGCGATGACGCGGCGCGCCTCCATTATGTCGCGACGCGGCGGCGACGCGCCGCTCGCCAGCTCGGCCTCCACCATGCGCCGCGTTCGCGCAGAGAGCGCCGCCAGCACGAAGTCGCGAACGTCCACCTCCGCGCCGCGCAGCGCCATAATGACGCGATCCGCGGGAATGGCGTCGAACAGGATCATCCGGGCGCGGACATTCAGCTTGGTGATGTCCTCGAAGTTGAACAGCATGCCCTTCAACGCTTCGGCGTCGCGCGGGCGGCGCTCGGAAAGGCTGCGCAGCACGCCCTCGGCATGCTCGCGCTCCATCTTGTTGATGATCGCCGCGAGCTTGGCGTTCTTCGCCGCGGAGGCCGTGGCCTCGGAATTCTGCAGGAGCTCTTCCTGCAATGTCGTCTCCACCAGACGCAACGCCTCGTCGGTGACGGGCTTCGACGACAGCATTCGCCGCATCACATCGTCGCGAAAATCGGCCGGCAGCACGGACAGCGCCTTGGCGGCGCGCGCCGGATCGATCCGCGACAACGTCAACGCCGCCGTTTGCGGATGCTCCTTGGCGAGATATTCGATGAAGGCCGGCTCCGGCGCGGCGCTGACGCGGCCCCACACCGCGCTATTGGAGCTGCCGAGAACATCCGACATGATCTCGGCGATCTGCTCCGGCGGAATGACGCCCGCCAGCAGCTTTTCCGCCTCGCCCGCCGTGCCGCGCAGATCAGAGCCGCCGCTCTCGAGCTGCGACATGAAATCTTCGATGAGCGGCTCGATCGTGCTCGCCGGAACCGCGCCGAGGCCAGCGGCGAATTTGGTGATCTGCCGCAGCTCGTTCTGATCGAAATGCTTGAGAACGCGCTGCGCCACATCCTTGTCGACCGACAGCAGCAGCGCCGCGACTTTTTCCGGGCCGTTGAGCGTGCGGCCTACATCGGCCGCAATCAGATTCGTCATCGCGGGCTCCCGCCTCCGTCACATGCGCCGCGCGCCGCTCCCGGGCTCGATGATCTCGGTGAGCGAGACCCCGAAGCGCGTATTGTCGTCCTCGACGACGACCACCTCGCCGCGCGCGATGAGCCGTCCGTTGACGACGACGTCCACCGGCTCGCCGATCTTCTGGTCCAGCGGCACGATCGCGCCGCGCCCGAGCTTGAGCAGATTGGAGACCGGCATGGTCACCGACCCGATCACCACTTGCATGACGACCGGGATGCGTAAGATCGACTCGAATTTGCGCGCGTCGATCTCGGGCTCGCCGGCGCGCTCCGCCATCATCAGATCTTCGCCCATCGGGCGCGAGCCGCCGATCAGCCGCTCGAGCTCCTCGCTCTTGGAGCTCTCAAAATCGAACTCACCCATGTCGATCTCTCCATTGTCGACGCCGCAATCGCGCCAGCGCTCAACCGCGCAGCACGTCGTCGATGAATTCCTGCTGCTGATCGACGAAATCGTCGATGCGTATCGTGTAGGAGCCATCCTTCTGGCCGATCTCGCACCAGAACAGCGACTGCCCTTCGCACATCAGCGCGACGAGCCCCGTCGGCGAGACGGGCAGCTCTATGACCTGGCCGACCTCGATGCGGGCGACGTCCGCGAGCGTGAGATCGCTCTTCTCCATCACGGCGCTCAGCGTCACCTCGGTCTCGGTCACGCGCTCCTTCATCCGCTTCGCCCATTGCGGATCTGTCGCAGTCGTCGATTTCGGCGCCTCTTGCGACAGGGCGTCGCGCAGTGGATCGAGCGTCCCCTGCGGAATGGCGATGAGCAGCGCGCCCTCTGCTCCGAAGGCGCGCAGCCGGCAACGGCAAACGACGCTGAAGCCGCCGCTCTTGCGCGCGGCGCCTGCGGGCTCCGAGCGCGCTTCCGTCGGCTCGAGCGTGAAGCGCGTTCCGACGAGCGCGGCGAAAGCCGCCTGCAAGGAATTGGTCACGCGCGAGAAGGCCAGCAGGCCGACGCGCGTCTCGATCGCCGTGAGCTCGCGCTCCGCGTCATAAGGCGGCTCCGACCCGTCGGAGCCGAACAATCCCTCGAGCAGCGTGAACACGAAACGCCGGTCGGCGGCGATGATCGTCCTGGCTTCTGGATCGGCGCCGGCGACGTAGGACGCCGAGAGCGCGGCGCGCTCCGTCTCGAGCGCGATCTCGCCCGCGCGCGCCACCGTCATCGACTCGACGGCGAATTGCATCGCGCCTTCCGCGAGCCCGCGCATCGAATCCTGCATCTGCGACGCCATGGCGTCGAACACCGCGCGCAACAGCGGCATGCGATCGAGCGAGGGGCCGCCGCCCGAGAGCAGCCGCTCCCTCACTCCCTGCGAGGCGAATTCCACGGCTCCATCCATGCTCATGCCGATCACGCCGCCTCGGCCGCGCCGCCGCCGGACAGCGTCTCGTTCTCGACCTCGTCGATCGAGGGACGCTCGTAGGCGGGAATGGATTTACGTCCATGCTCGACGGCCACTTGTGGCATGGCGCCATTCATGAACGCGAGCAGCGTCTGCTTGACGATGACGTAGAGGTGGCACTCCTTGCTGCGCGCCACCTTCACCTTGAAGGCGAGCGGCGTGACAATGCCATAGGAAACGAAGATGCCGGCGAATGTGCCGACCATGGCGGCGCCGATGAGGCCGCCGAGCAGCTCCGGCGATTGATCGAGCGCGCCCATCGCCTTGATGACGCCGAGCACGGCCGCCACGATTCCGAGCGCCGGCAGGCCGTCGCCGACCGAAGTCAGCGCATGATAGGGCTTCAGCCGATCGTAGCGAATGGCCGCGATCTCCTCGTCCATCAGCGCCTCGATCTCGAAGGTGCGGACATTGCCGATGATGAAGAGACGGCAGTAATCACAGATGAAGGTGGTCATTTCCTTATTGGCGAGCACCTTCGGAAACGCCGTGAATATCTTCGATTCCGCCGGATTGTCGACATGCGCCTCGACCTCGTTGCGCGGCTTGCTGCGCAATTCGCGCATCAGAGCGTGCAGCAGGCCGAGTATGTCGAGAAAGTCGCGATGCTTGGGGCCTTTGTCCATGACCGCCTGGCCGAGCGCCTTGCCCGTGTCCATGATCACCTTGGTCGGATTGGCGACGACGAAAGTGCCGAGCGAGGAGCCCATGATGATCACGAACTCCCACGGCTGCCATAGCACGATCAAATGGCCGCCCAGCGCCGCGAAGCCGCCGAACATGCAGCCCATCGTGATGATCAGCCCGACGAGAAAGCCCATGACGCCAGTCTCCGATGGAAATTCGTATTAACGAATTAGTCACCGTCCCTTGCGCGAGGCTGACATTTTCTTTCAGCTTCACGCAAGCAAAACCGGTCAGCTTCATGACGGAGCGGCGCGATGCGGCCGCAGCGCAGGCACGGACCTCGACGACATGCAATCGGCCTTTTACGTCTCGCTTTCGGCGCAAGTCTCCGTCGACAAGCGGCTGGAGACACTCGCCAACAATATCGCCAATGCGGCGACGCCGGGCTATCGCGCCGATGGCGTGAGCTTTCAGCAGGTCGTCTCCGATACGGACACGAGCAAGGTCGCCTATGTTTCGGCCGGCAAGGATTTCGTCTCGCGCGCCGTCGGCGAGCTCACGAAGACCGGCGATCCCTACGATATCGGCATTGTGGGCAACAGCTATTTCGCGATACGCACGCCCGGCGGAACCGCCTACACGCGCGACGGACGCATGCGCATGACGGAGACCGGCGATCTGCAGACCGTCTCTGGCTTTCCGATTCTCGATGCGGGCAATTCAGCCGTTGTGCTCGATCCCAATGGCGGCCCGCCGATGATCTCGCGCGACGGCATGATCACGCAGAGCGGTCGTCAGGTCGGCGCCGTCGGCCTCTTCACCCTCGACGAGACCGCGGAGCTGACCCGCGGTCCCAACGCCAGCCTCATTCCGTCCAAGCCCGCGACGGCGGTGCTCGATTTCGTGCGCAATGGCGTGCAGCAAGGATTTATCGAGGGCTCCAACGTCAATCCGATTCACGAGATGGCGAAGCTGATCGCCACATCGCGCGCTTTCGACAGCGTGAGCTCGATGAACGACATGCTCGACAGCTCGCAGCGTGAGGCCATTCGCACGCTCGGCGGCTCATGACCTCGCTACAGCGCCTGCGCGCCGCGGTGGAGCGCGACCAGCGTCGCGCCGACCACATTCGCGTCTTCGGCCTCGTGACCGAGGTGACGCCCTCCTATTGCCGCGTCAGCGGCCTCTCCGATTTCGTCGAGCTCGGCGAATGTGTGCGCATCGGCGCGCCGCCGGACGGCGCGCTGGGACAGGTCGTGCGCGTCGGCAAAGAGGGCGCGATCATCAAATCCTTCGACAATCGCGTGCGCATCGGCCTCAACTCGCCGGCCTATCGCGCCGGGCCGATCGCGGTCGCACCCAGCGCCGATTGGGCCGGGCGCGTTCTCGACGCCTTTGCGCGGCCGATCGACGAGCGTGGCGCGCTCTCGGATGGCGAGACCGCTTTCGACGTCGACGCCTCGGCGCCGAAGGCGATGCGCCGCGGCCGCGTGAGCGCGCCTGTGCGCACGGGCGTCAAGGCCGTCGATTGCTTCACGCCGATCTGCGCCGGCCAGCGCATCGGCATTTTCGCCGGCTCTGGCGTCGGCAAATCCACCTTGCTGGCGATGCTGGCGCGCGCGCCGGGCTTCGATACGGTGGTGATCTGTCTCGTCGGCGAGCGCGGTCGCGAGGTGCGGGAATTTCTGGACGAGGTGCTGGCCGGACAAGCGAGCGAGTCGATCGTCGTCGTGGCCACAGGCGATGAAAGCCCGATGATGCGCCGTCTCGCGCCGCTGACGGCGACCACCATAGCGGAATATTTTCGCGACATCGGCCGCAATGTTCTGCTCATCGTCGATTCCGTGACGCGTTTCGCGCACGCCTCTCGCGAGGTGGCCTTGGCCGCCGGCGAGCCGCCGGTGGCGCATGGCTACACGCCGAGCATATTCGCCGATATTCCACGCCTGCTGGAGCGCGCCGGGCCTGGCGAGGAAGGGCGCGGCTCGATCACTGGCGTCTATTCCGTGCTGGTCGACGGCGACAATCACAATGATCCGATCGCCGATTGCGTGCGCGGCACGCTGGACGGCCATATTGTGCTCGACCGCGCCATCGCCGAGCAAGGACGCTATCCTGCGATCGATCTCAAAGCGTCGATCTCCCGCCTCGCGCATCACGCCTGGAAGCCGGAGCAGCGGCATCTCATCCAGAAGCTGCGCGCGCTGGTGTCGCGCTATGAGGACACGCGCGATCTGCGCATGCTCGGCGGCTATCAGCGGGGCGCGGATGTGGAGCTGGACCAGGCCGTGCAGCTCGTTCCCAAGCTCTATGAGGCGCTGACTCAGTCGCCGCAATCTCCGCCGAGCGTCGACCCCTTCCGAGAGGTCGCCGACAGGCTGCAGCACGCGACGCACGGCTGAACGGGACGGCGCGCCCGCCCGGTCAACCAATCTTTCACTCCTTCGCGGTCATGATCCCGGCCCTGCCTGCGGCTCGGGACCATGACGAATTTCGCGACCATTCTCGATAGCCTGGAAAAAGCGACCCGCGCCACGGAGCGCGACGCCGGGCCTCTGCGCCCTCCCCCCATCGGGGCCCTGCTGCGCGAGGAGGCGGCGCCGTCTCCGCTATCGCCAGAGGATCGCGTGGCGCGAATATCCCGCGCTTATGGAATCGATCGCGCGACGCCGAAGGAGCCTGCCCCGCCGCCGCCGCCGAAGGTCGCGCGGCTGCCCGAGCGTGAGGAGGTCCTGGTCGAGCTGCAGCGCGCCGAAGGCTCGCTCGCGAAGCTCGGCGCGCTGCGTCGACGCCTCGCCTGGGCCTGTCACCCGGATCGACAGGAGAAATCGCGCGCGCGGCAGGCGGAGCGCCTGCTCGCGGAGTTCAATGCGCAGATCGATCAGGCCGTCGCGCGCGCCAATGCGCGAGTCGCCCGGCGCTGATCACTCGCCGAGGACGACTCCGGCGCTCGAGACCAGCGCCCATTTCTCGCCGCGACGCTCCAGCGCGGTGACGCGGCCGAGCCCCTCCACGAGATCGCCCGGCGACACTTTGATGATCGCATTCGGCGTTTGCAGCAGAGCGACGCCAGAGCGGACGCTGAGCAGCGCGAATCCGGGAACGCCGACCTCCGATTGCGCCTCCCCGATCGAGCCCACAGGCGTGAAGTCGACCTTGCCGCGCTGATCGGCGATCTGCGTCTGAATCCGCTTGGCGGCGATAACCGTGGGGCGGCTGTAGATCGCGAGATGCTCGAGACCGGCGAATTGCGGACGCCGCTCCGCATCGGAAATCATATAGCCGGCGAAGGCCGTCGACACGACCGCGAGAGCGACCCCGACAGTGCGCAGGGCCAGCTCGCCGATATCGCGCGTCGGGCGCATCGGCGGCGTGCGGCGCTCCGCGAAGAGATGCGGCGGCGCGATCTTCGGCTTGCCCAGCGTCGGCGCGCGACGCGGGCCATCGGAGCGAAATGTCGGAGCGTCAACCATGCGACCGTTCCTCGAATCGATGAACTAGAAATGGATAGCTCAAAATCGAGCAAAGTTGAATCGAGCTGCAAAATTTCGACAAGCTTCGGGAAATGTTGGCTCGTTAGCTATCTCATCGGACGCGACACGCGTCGACGGCGGAGGATGCGCCGAGTTCCGTGCGGCGGTCGGAGCGGACAGACGGTGAATTTATGCGTATCGAGCAATCGTCGGACCCCATGAACGCGCTGCCGATCGGCCTCGCCAAGCTGACGCGGCTGGCCTTCGCCGGCGTCGATCTGAGCCGCGTGGCCGGGCGCCTGCTCGGCATGTGCGAGCGCGACCCGAACCACGCCGGCGCGCTGATGGATCTCGCGGTCATCGATCAGCTCGAGGGCAATCTCGCGACGGGCCTGAAGCGGCAGGCCATGGCGCTCAGCAAGCAGCGCGTGTTCCGCAGCACCTGCTGCGGCGCCAATCCGAGACTGCGCGTGCTCGCATTCGTCGCCGCCGCCGACATAGGCGCGAACACGCCGCTCGAATTTCTGCTGGAAGGCTCCGACATCGCCTTGACGATGGTCTATGTGATGCCCGGCCGCGAGCTGCCAACCGCCTTGCCGGATCATGATCTCGCCTTTGTCGCGATCGCGGCGACGAGCCTCAACCGTCGCCTGCTCGCCGAGCTCGAGGATCTGCTCGCCTATTGGCCGACGCCGGTCGTCAACCTTCCCGACCGCGTCTCCATGCTGGAGCCGATCGCTCTGGCCGCCAATCTGACAGAGGCCGGGCTGCGCACGCCCATTCTGCGTCGGATGGCGCACGACGAGCTGCGCGACGTCGCCGAGTCGAGCGAGGCCGACGGAAATTTTCCGATCGTCGTCCGCGCGATCGAGCAGCGCAACGAGCGCGGCGCCGAGAAGATCGACACCGCGCTCGGCCTCGGCCTCTATCTCACGAAGCGCTCGGACCGGGCCTATCTCGTGTCGCCATTCGTCGATTGCCGTGGGCAGGACGGTCTCTATCGAAAAATTCGCCTGCTGTTCATCGACCGACGCCCCTACGCATGCCACCTCGCCGTCTCAGAAGGCTGGAACGGCTCCTATGTCGATGCGCGAATGGAAGCGGACATGCGGCGCCGGCGCGAGGAAGAGCAATTTTTCGCGACCTTCGACAGCGACTTCGTGACGCGCCATTCGGACGCCTTCGAGGCGCTGGTCGACTGCGTCGGCCTCACCTATTTCGGCGTGGATTGCGCCGAGACGAAGAGCGGCGAGCTGGTCGTGTTCAAGGTCGATCACACGCTGCTGGTCCACGACATGGATCCTGTCGACGTGTTCCCCTACAAGCCGCCGCAGATGCGCAAGATATTCGACGCCTTCGCGTCCTATCTGCATCGCGCCGCGGGCGACGGCGAGCGGCGCTGAGCGCCGGCCGCGCTCAGCGCGACGCGGCTTCTCGGCGCGGGCGGCAGAAGTCGCGCGAGGCGTCGGTCCAGGCGCCGAAGCCGCTGGCGATCATATTGGCGATCACCGAGCACACATAGCTCTTCTGCGCCGGCGCGTTCTTCGGCCCGGCATGATAGCGCGCCACGGCCGAGGTCCATGTCCCTTCGCGCTCGTGCAAATCTTTGAGGAAACGCGCCGCATAATCGACATTGGCGCGCGGATCGAACATCGCCTCGACGCTCGCGAAGCGCGCGCCGTGATAATGATGATTGACCTGCATGCAGCCGATATCGATGAGCACGGCGCCGGAACGCTTCGCCGCGAGAAACCGCATCATCGCCTCGCGGAAATCGGCGCTGAACACAGCGCGCCCTTCGACATTCATCGCAAAGGCGTTGAGCGCGCCCTTCTGCCCCGTCTCGGTGAGCGCCACCGCATAGAGCACGGCGAGAGGAACCGCATTCTCATTGGAGGCGCGGATCATCTCCCTTTCGCAAATATTGCTCGACGTCGGCCGACCTTCGGCGCGCGCCTCACAGATAGACGTCGCCGCCGCGGCGATCAGCGACGCGGCGAGGTTCGCCATTCGTCCCCCGCTCGCCATTCTCCGCGCTCGCGCCTTGCCTGCGATCACCGCCCGATCCCCCATAGCCCGCTCCCTGTCGACCGACGCTCTGCTCCTCGCGTCCGCCTCCGCCCGCTTGCGCGAAGCCCGCGCCATTATCGGGCGCGGCTTGCGCATTGGCGCCGTCGGCGGCGGTCGGGCCGATCTGTATGGTGCAGGAGTCGATCGTGCAGCCGGACGACTGCATCGCCTCGACGAGCTTCTCGCGCGTCGAATCCAGCCGGCGCAACGCCTCGGACGATTCGACGCTGATACGCATGTCTATCCCCGAATGCGCCAGCTTCATCGTCACAGTGACCGCGCCCAGCGCCGCAGGCTCGAGCTCTATGGTCAGAATTTTCGGCGCGACGCTCTGCCGTTGCCCTTCGCCGACATTCGTAGCGGGCGCCGGCGCCGGCGCCGAAGACGTCAGAGATGCGGAAGCGATGAGGCTGCGCGCTTGCGGCGCGAGGAGCTCGGCGAAAGCGGTCGGCAGCTGCGCCGCCGGCGCGAGAATAGCGAGCGTTCCGATAGGCGCCGGCGCAGCCGCGATCGTTCCGTCATCGACCGTCGTCGCGCTCGGTTGCGTCGAGACGCTCGGCGCATCTGGCGACGGCGTCACATTGTCACGCGTCTCGAAATTCGCCGATCTGGAATCGATGGACGGCCGAGGCCGATCGTCGATCGCCGCCATTGAGCTGCGATCGGAATTTCTGTCGGCGCTGGACGATGACGCCTCGATGCTGCGAGCATCGGCGAATGACTCGGCGACAGAAGAGGATTCGACGGACTCCGTCACCGTCGATGCGCTCGCGCGCCGATCGTCAGCGGAAGCTCGGTCGCTCGACCGGATGGCAGACGCACGCTCGCGCTGCGGCGCGGATATGATCGGCGCGGCGCTCGATGCAGCCAAGGCGGCGCGCGACGAATCGCCGCTCGCTACGACAGCCGAAGGTTGAGCCGGCGCCGCGCCAATCGATGCGGCGGACGCTCCTACTGCGCTGCCGGCGTCATCCGGCGCCGCCGATGTGGTCGGCGCGGCGCTCGACGCAGCTAAGGCGGCGCGCGACGCATCGCCACTCGCTACGACAACCGAGGGCTGGACCGACACCGCGCCTGTCGATGTAGCAGACGCTCCAACAGCGCTGCGGGCGTCATCTGGCGACGCCGATGTGGTCGGCGCGGGGCTCGACGCAGAGATGGCGCCGCTCTGCGCATTGCCGTTCGCCGCGACAGCCGAGGGTTGGACCGGCGCCGCGTCTGCGGATGCAGCAGACGCTCCGACAGCGCTACGAGCGTCATTCGGCGACGCCGATGTGGTCGGCGCGGGGCTCGACGCAGAGACGAAGCTGCGCGGCGCATCGCCATTCACTACGACAGCCGAGGGTTGGAAGGACGCCGCGCCTGTCGATACGGCTGACGCTCCAACAGCGCTGCGGGCGTCATCCGGCGCCGATGTGGTCGGCGCGGGGCTCGACGCAGAGACGAAGCTGCGCGGCGCATCGCCATTCGCTACGACAGCCGAGGGTTGGACCGGCGTCGCGCCTGCCGATACGGCTGACGCTCCGACAGCGCTGCGGACGTCATCCGGCGGCGCAGAAACGGGCGCGCGCGCGTCGCCCGCCACCGATCGCGAGGCCGCAGGCTCCGACGATCGCCGCACGGCCTGCTGCGGATCGCTGGCGCTTGCGACGCTCGGCGCCGACGACTCGACGCGCGATGCCGCGACGACAGGCGTAGCGCGATTGGTGACAGGCGGCGGGCGTCGAGCTTCGCTCGAGATCTGCGAAAAAGCCGTCGCAGCCGGCGCGGCGACATAATTTGACACGGCGCTCGCGTCCGCGGTCGCGGCGTCCTGCAGCGGCGTCGAGATCGACGAGCTCGGCCTATCTGCAACCGGCGCTATTGTCCCGGCGTCGGAGGCTCGGCCGGCTTGCGCGCTTCGATCCGACGCCACGGCCGTGACATTGGACGCGCGCATCGATGCGACGTTCGTCGTCGCCGTTCGAGACGCGGGCACATCGGCCGGCGCCGCCGCACTGTCGCTTCGGCGACGATCGGCTTCGAAAGACCTGGACGGCCAATTCTGCGTCGGGAGAACGTCTGCGCTCTTCGCCTCACCCTCGACGCGGGATTGGACGAGCGTCGCGCGCGACGATGTATTCTGCGCAATCGGCGCGGCGCTGTCCGCTGTAGAGCGCGCGGCGATGTCGACATCGGTTTTCGCGCTCGCGGATTCGACGCGCGCGTAAGCCTGCGTCGAGATCGGAACGGTTCCGGCCAAGGCGTCACGCAGATCGAATGGGGTCGGCGTCGTTCGCGTTTCGTCCGACGAGATATTCGATGTCGAAGCGCCAATGTCGTTGCGCGATGACGGCGCGACGAAGCTCACATTGTCTTCTTCCGTCGTCGGGACGCCGACGAAATCGTCGGAGGGCGTCCCGCGCATGTCGCTAGCGGCATACGACGCCGAGGGCGCGACATCGAATTGCGACGAAGCATTCGCCGATCGCGACTGCCGAAGCGAATCGAGGCCCGGCTGCGATACGTCGCCGCGAAGCTCGAAGGACCGGTACGCGGGGACGTCGGCGGTCGCGACGCTCTGCGATCTCGGTGCGGCGGCGGCGAAAGCGTCCCCCTGTGATGCGACGTACGAAAGCGCTTCCGCGCCCTGCCCGAGCAAAGATCGGTCAACGACGGCGGGCGCTCGGTCATCGGAGGGCGCCTGCGACGAGCGAAGCGCCGCACCGGAGCGCGATAGAGCGGAGGGCGCCGGAGCCGCGTCGCCTGTCGTAGCGTCGATCGGCGACGAGTCGAGCGCGGCAATGGAGTTCGTTGTCGGATTCGCCGCGCTCCCTTGCGAAGAGGTCGAAACCGGCGGACGCGCCGGATCACGCAAATCGAATGGAGCGAAGTCGCTCGTGCGAGCGACCGCCGCCTCGCGGACGCTGTCGTCCGAACTCCACATCCGCGGCGGCGCTTGCGTCTCGGCCGCAGCCGGCGCCGTTGGCGAGGGCTCACGATAGGCATAGGACGCAATGGGATCCGCGCGCATATTCACGCTGGCGGCTCGCGTCGCTATAGGCGCTTGCCCGGACGACGAAGAAGCGGCCAGCGGCGACTCTCTCTGCGTCGTCGCCTCATTGCCGTCGAGCGTCGACGAAATATCATTCGGCGCGGGCTCGGAAGCCGCCTCCTCCGACGCGGCGAGCGCTTCGGCCGTCGATGAACGCGCGGCCCCGATCGTCACGGCCGTGGGGACCGAATTGTTCGACGAAGCAAATCTGGAGGAAGCCCACTGCGGCGTCGAAGCCGGCGTCGCTGTGGGCGATACGCCTCGCTGAACAATCGGCGTGGCGATCGAAGAGGCGGAAATCTCAGCCCCCGACGACGGCCGGCTATTCCGCAGATTGTCGGCGGCTTCTGTCGGCGCCGTCGAATTCGGGACGAGAGAGTCGTTTCCGATCGCCTGCGCCGATACGCGATTGTCGAGGCCGCGCTCCACGCGCATTTCGCCGGCGGGCGGCCCCGAAACAGGCGCATCGTCGGGAGCGAAATTCACGCGCGGGGCTTCCGCGCGCATCGAAGGGCCGGCGGTCGAAGTCGTGGCCGTCGAAGCAGAGACCGGCTGCGGCGTGGTCGTCTCTCGCAGGGGAGCTTGGACCGAAGAGGAGGCTTCGGTTTGCACATTCGCCGCCAAGGACGAGGGCGAACGTCGCTGCGCCGCAGCCGCGCTCGGCGCCGGCGCGGGCGCCGACGAGACGGATGCGGCCGAAGCGATGCGCGGCTCGGGCGTCGTGGCGACGGCGGCCTCGTCATCGTCGAGCGAGAAAGCCCCGAGATCGCGCGACGTCACGACATTGGATTCCGAAGCGACGGCGCGCCTACCGACGGTCGAGTCCGAGGACAAAGAGGAGGCGGGTCGCGATGCGGATGGGCGCGAAGCTTCGTCCCGCCCCTCCGACGACGCTTGCATCGCGGAAGCCGCCGACTGCGAGACGATATCGGATCGCCTGCTGGACGCGCCAATCGGCGACGCGATCGCCGGCGCCTCGCCGAATGAGCCGACGCGCGGCCCTGCGGCCTGATCGCCTTTGTCCGGCTGCTGCAACGAGGGCGCCGGATCGGAGGTCGAAGCCTCCGTCGGCGCATCGGCGCCTGCGCTCGCCGCGACGGGCCTGTCGGACTCGATCGTGCTCGGTCGCGGCGAAATCGCGGGAGCCGATAGAGAGCGCGGAGTCTCGTTCCCACCGCGTTCGGCTTGCGACGCGCTCGCTTCGTCGCGCATCGGCGCCGACGCGCCGTCGGTGGAGACGGCGCCGGCCGGCGCCGGGGCCGATTGCGTATCGGCGGCGGGTCGCCAGCTCATGTCGAAGGCCGGGATCGCGACGAAAGTCTGCATCGGCGCCGGCGCATTGCTCGTCGCCTCGGCGGCCGGAGCCTCCGCGGCGTCAGCCGCCCTATGATCTGTCGTCGCTTCCGAGACGGGGACGCGCGAGGAAGCGGCGCTTCGATCGTCGAGATCGGAGAGCAGCGAAGCGAATTGATCTGCGTCCGTCGCCTCGGACTCGCGCTGCCCGGGCGAAGCCGCATCGGCCGATCGGCCGAGAACACGCGTAGCGTGAAGATTGGGAAAGAGAGCGTCGAGCGTCATCTGCGTGTCGCCCGCTGCAACAGCGCGTCGGCGTCGCTCAAAGCCTGTTGCGCCGTGCGCTCGACCATCGAATCGGGTCGCAGCTCCTCTTGCGCCGGCGGCGTCGCCGCAGCGGAAGAGACGCCGTCCGTGACGCCCTGAAGACGGCTGATCGCAGCGGTCACGATATTGCGAACCTCGACATCGGCCGAAGGGAGAATTCTCGGGTCGATTTTCTGAAACTCCGCTTCCGCCGTCTCGAACTCGCCGGCGAGCCCGGCGATGGCGGCGCGATACAGCTCCACACGCGCGCGCGCCGCAGGCGTGTCGGCGAGCGGACCCGCATATTGCGTCTCGGTGGTCGCGAGAGCGACGCGGCCGCTCAAAATCGCTTGCCGCGCGACTCCCATATGAGTCTCGAAGCGCAATCCTGGCGAAGCGCTTTTCAGCAGACCGCGAAATTCGCTCAAGCGCGAATTATCGCCATTGGCCGCCGCGCGCAGCGTCGCAGCGCGCATTTCGTCCCAATAATTGCGCGAGAAGGGCGATTTGGCGTATTGCGCGCCATAGCGACGGCCGAGCACGAGAAATTTGGTGGAATCCTGCGTCACATCGACGATCGACATCTCGCGTCGCAGCGCGGCCTCCTCGACGAGAGAGCTCGGCATCAGCAGACGTGCGAGATCGAACAGCTCGCGCGCCTTCGCCTTATCGGAGCCGATCAGCAGTCCGCCTTGAATCAAGGCGAGATGCGCGGCGAGCGTGTCCGTCTGCGCGCGCGCATCGATCGGGGTCAGCAGCTTGGCGGCCTCTTCATTACGTCCTTCCGCATAGGCGACAGCGCCGGCGACGAGGGGCGCGTCCGTATCGGGGATGAGATGCGCGTCGAGAATCTTTCGGATCGAGCGCGAGGGTCCACCGCAGAACAGAAAGATCGCTGCGGCGACGGAATTGCTCTTTTGCTTCCAATCATCCGCCTCGAGCGACGCGACGACCTGCTCTATGCGCTCGATCTGCGCGGGAATGGCGCCTCTTGCGCCAGCGGCGCCCTGCACCATCGAGCCTTGCAGAGTGTTGAGCGCGCGCACCTGCTCGGTGAGCTCGCCGGCGTCGGCGCAACAGGTCGGACCAAAGATCAGCCCAGCAGCGAGAATGACGGCGCGCACGGTTATCTTCAACGCTCGCTCCTGCGCAGCAAAATTTCGATGCGGCGATTGACCGCCGCGAGCGGCTCTTTGGGAGTCTTCGGCCGGCGATCGGCATAGCCGGCGATTTTCACCACGCGCTTCTCGGGAAACCCGCCCCGCACGAGCATGTAATAGGCCATGTTGGCGCGATCGGACGAGAGGCGCCAATTGTCATAGGTGGCCGATTTGTACGATCGCCCGTCCGTGTGTCCGCGCAGCTCGATCTCGCCGCTCTGCTTGGCGAGAAGCTGGCCGATTTGGCCGATGATGCGAACCGCCTGCGGCCGCGGCTCGACAGAGCCCACGGCGAACATCGAGAAATTGACGTCATCGGTCAGGCTGATGAGCAATCCCTCGGACGTCTCCGCAACCTCGACATGCGGCGCGGCGCGCAGAGCGGCGAGCTCCGCTTTGACGACCTTCTCCACTGCGGCCTTCACGCTCGCGGCCGAAGCCTCGCCCTTCTTGTCCTCGGCGGGCGCCGAAGCCGCTCCGCGCGGAGGCTGCGCCGGAGACTTGCTCTGCGGCGTCGACGGCGCCGGCTTCGCGCGCGGACCTTCCAACGGCTCGGCCGTCGTCGATTTGTCGGGCGAGCCGCTGTCCTCGATACGCTCGTCCACATAGCCGACGCCATGGGCGCTGCGATCGAAGGGATCGCCGAAGGACGAAGGCTGCGCCGACTTTTTGTCGATCTCGTCGAGAGTCGACATCGGATCATAGAGGAGCGCGGCTTCGTGCTGCGGACTCTCCTTCTCCGCAGAAGCCGGCGGCGCAGAGGCTGGCGCGCCCTTGTCCGGCGCGGTGCTGGATTGCTGGCTCTTGCCCTGCCCCGCTTCGGCCGGATCACGCAGCCCCTTATGCGCGGGATTCGAGTCGATGAGCTGAACAGGATTGAAATATTGAACGATCGCCGCCTTGGTCTCCTTCGATGTCGAATTGATGAGCCACATCACCAGGAAGAAGGCCATCATAGCCGTCATGAAGTCGGCGAAGGCGAGCTTCCAGACGCCGCCGTGATGCCCTTCCTCCTCATCGCCATGCTTCTTGCGAATGAAGATGATCTCGCTTTCCTCGTGGTCGCTCATGCGGCGTCATCCCCTTCGCGCAGCTGCGCCATCCATTCGCCGAGACGCGTCTCGATCGTCGTGGCGTCGAGTCGCGCGCGCACGTCGACCCCGCCGACTTCCTCTATCTTGGTGGCGATGTCCTCGCCATTCAGCTTGGCGCAGATCGCCTCGAGCAGATCCACCGGCCCGCTGAGGTGAATCACCGGACTTTCCCGATCGGCGATGAGGATGCGCAAAGTGTCCATGAGAGCGACGAGCATCTTCTCTCTGATCTCGCGCACCACGAATGGCTCGAGAATGCGCTCGACATCTTCGCCGATGCGCGCGGAGTAGCGGCCGAGCGAGTCGCGAAATTCACGACCGAGCCGCTCGCCTTCCTCGCGCGACCAGCGGCGCCGCTCCTCCTCCAGCCGCTGCGCGACGACGGCGCGCTCGCGCGCGACCGTCTCGTCGCATTCGGCCTGGGCGGCGGCGCGCCCCTCGGCGAGCAATTGCTCGCGCAGCTCATCGGTGAGAACGGGTCGGATGTCCTCCGGCTCGGGCTCTGGAATGTCGATCGCCGGCTCGGGCTCGTCGAATTCGGGCGCGAGCGGCGGCGGCGGCTCGGGCGCGAGGATTTTCGGCGACTCGTCGAAGCAAGGGAGATAGAAGGCGACCGAGCGCGCCATCAAACGCGACCTTCCGCATACATCCATTGCTTCAGAATTGCGACCGCCTGCATCTCATCGGCCTCGATCAGCCGCTCGAGCCGCTTCTGCTGGGTGAATTTCTCCTGATCGGCGATATCCTCGATCAGCCCCGTATCGACCGCCGCCGCCATTGTGAATTCTGGCGCCTCGAGCGGCGTGAAGGGCAGCTCTATGCCGCCATCGAGATCGAGCATGGGCGAGTCGTTTTCGGCGAGCGCCACACTCGGCGTTTCCGCGAGCAGCGCGCGCGTCGCGGGACGCAAGCCGAAGATGACGAGCATCACAGTGACGGCGATCAGCGCCAGCGCATTTATGACGGAGCCCAGCTGATGGGTGAGCGCGTCGGCCCAGCCGGGCGCCTCGACCGGACCCATGTCATTCTCATTCGGCATGAACTCGACGGCCGAGACTTTTACAGTGTCGCCACGCTCCTTGTGCAGGCCGGCGGCCGTCGAGACCAATTGCTCGATCTCCTTGATCTGCCGCTCGACGGCTTCCGGCTTCGGCGCATCCTTGCCGGGCCCGCCGAGGCTGGCGCGATTGACCAGCACGGCGATAGAGATGTTCTCGACCGTGTAGCCGCCGCTGACCGTGGTGATCGTTTTGGACGAGAGCTCGAAATTGGTGAGCTCCTCATTCTTCTTGTTCTCGTCGTTGGACTGCTTGCCCTCGGATGCGGCCTGCTTATTGTCCTGCGGGATGTTGCGATCCGCGCCGGCGGAGCCGGTGGTGCTGTTGTTCTGCGACGTCGAATTCTCCTTGACGACGCGCACCGATCTCTCGACCCGCGACTCGGGATCGAAGATCGTCTCATTGGTCTGCTTGCGATCCGTGTTGATGCGCGTTCGCACGCTCACCTGGAAATTGGACAAGCGCAGATAGGGCGTGAGGGTGCGACGGATATTGTCCTGAATATCCTTGGCGACAGTGCGCTCGAGGGTGAGCGTCTTGCCCGGCACGGCGTCGTTCTCATCGCCTTCGGAGGTGGTGAGCAGCATGCCGTCGGTGTTGAGCACCGTGACCTGATCGACCGTCATGCCGGGAATGGAGGCGGCGACGAGATGCCGGATCGCATGCGCGGCTTTGGAGTCGTCGGGACTCTCCGTGCGAATGACGACGGAGGCGGAGGGCGGCTGCTTGGCGCGGCGGAACGAACCCTCGTCGGCGAGCACGATATGCACGCGCGCCGCCTTCACGCCGCGAATCAGCTGAATCGTTCGCGCGAGCTCGCCTTCCAACGCGCGTATGCGCGTCACCTCCTGCATGAAGGAGGTGAGACCGAGCGAGCCGACCTTGTCGAACAGCTCGTAGCCGGCGTTGGCGCTCTGAGGCAGGCCTCGCTCGGCGAGCATCATGCGCGCTTGGGCGGTCTGGCCGTAATGGACCGAGACGGCGTTGCCTTCCGGGTTGATATCGAATGGAATTCCACTCGATTTCAAGGCGGCGCCGATGCGGCTCACATCCTCTCGATCGAGGCCGGCGTAGAGCACCTCGAAATTCGGACGTGAAAGATAATAGGCCCCGACCCCGGTCACCGCCAGGACGAGGACAAAGATCATGGCAAGGGCGGCGAGCTTGCGGGGACCAAGTCCGAGCAGATTGTCTCGCAGCTGAATAAGGCGATCCATCGGGGGCGTTTCATCGGGTTGACGCGATGCGGTTCCCCAATGTGACGCCGGTGGCTTGCGCGAACTTTGCCGATCGTCTCGGCTCAGACGAGGAAGGGCCTCGCCGACGGCGGCGAGACCCTTGCTCGGATCGTCGAAATCGTCACTGGAACAGCTTGAGGATGATCTGGCTGTTCTGGTTGGCGATCGATAGGGATTGCACGCCGAGCTGCTGCTGGGTCTGCAGAGCTTGCAGGCGCGTCGAGGCCTCGTTCATATCGGCGTCGACGAGCGAGCTGACGCCATTGGTGAGCGCCTCGTTCAAGGTCTTGACGAAAGCGGCCTGGCCCGTGACCGTCGTCTGCGTCGCGCCGATCTGCGCGGCATATTTGGTGAGATCGGAGATCGCCTTGTCGGCGTTGGTCAGCGAATCGGTGATGACCGCGTTCGAAGCGACATCCGTCGCGGACAGATTGGTGAAATCGGTCGCGGCGGTCGCGCCGGTTCCCTGCGCGGCTTCCAAAATGCCCGAGCCGGCCGCGACCGCAGGCGAAGCGCCGCCGCCGCCGATCAGCGCGGTCGCCGTGAGATTGATCGTGTTGAGCGCCGAAGCGGTCGAGCCGCCGCCATCCGTGTAAGAGGCGATGAAGGCGAAGGAAGACTGCGAGCCGTCGAGAATATTGAGGCCGTTGAAGCTCGCCGAGGCGACAATGCTCTTCAGCTGATTGCTGAGGCCGGTCAGGCTCGTGCCGATCTTCGCCGTATCGGCGCCCGGCTGCGCCGCCTGCGCGACCGCCGACTTGATGTTGTTCAGCACCGAGATCGCATTGGTGACGGCGGTCTGGGCGATATTGAGAAGCGATGAGCTCACCGTCATCGAATCGCCGATCGTCGACAGCACGCCCTGATCGGACTTCATCGTCTCGGCGATCGACCAGGTGGAGGCGTTGTCGGCGGCGCTCGAAATCTTCAGGCCCGTCGAGACTTCCTTCTGCGTGTTCGCAAGCGCGTGCTGCGTCGCCCGCAGCGACTGAAGGGCCGTGATAGCCGAGGGGTTAGTGAGAATGCTGGACATGACTCATCGATCCCTTTTGGGGTGAAACTAGTGACGAATGGCATCCCGGAATTTCACCGGCTCGACGGAAACGGCATCATGCCTTTGGGCTCGGGAGCCCTATCCGAAGCAGTCATCGGCGGAGCGCCACATCGCGGGAGCCAATCCACTCGACGACCCGTCGAAACCGTTGCGGTCTCGACGGTTACAGCACAGCCTGCACGGTGGTTAACCTAACTAGATAACCTTAACAAAGGTCTAAGCGGGCCAAGCGTCCGGCGCTGGCGCGAGACAAAAAAAAGCCGCGCCCCGAAGGGCGCGGCTTCCAGCCGGTAAAAGGAGGAAGGCGGCGTATTACTGGAACAGGCGCAGGATGATCTGGCTGTTCTGATTGGCGATCGACAGCGACTGAACGCCGAGCTGCTGCTGCGTCTGCAGAGCCTGCAGGCGGGTCGAAGCTTGGTTCATGTCGGCGTCGACCAGCGAGCTGACGCCCTGCGTCAGACCGTCGTTCAGCGTCTTGATGAAGGCGGCCTGACCGGTCACGCTCGTCTGCGCGGCGCCGATCTGCGCGGCGTATTTCGTCAAATCCGCAATCGACTTATCGGCGTTCGACAGAGTGTCGGCGATGTTCGAGGAGGAGGAAACGTTGGTCTGCGACAGGTTGGTGAAGTCCGTCGCCGAGGTCGCGCCGGTGGCCTGAGCCGCCTCCAATATGCCGCCGCCGGCCGCGACCGCCGGGCTCGCGCCGCCGCCGCCGATCAGCGCGGTCGCGTTGAGATTGATGGTGTTCAGCGAAGAGGCCGTGCCGCCGTTTCCGTCGCTGTAGGAAGCGATGGAGTTGAAGTTGCTCCGCGAGCCGTCGAGCAGATTCAAGCCGTTGAAATTCGCGGAGGTCACGATGCTCTTGAGCTGATCGCTGAGGCCCGTGAGGCTCGTGCCGATCTTCGCCAGATCCGCGCCCGGCTGGGAAGCCTGCGCCACCGCGGATTTGATGTTGTTGATGACCGAAATGGCGTTGGTCACCGCCACATTGGCGACGTTGAGCACCGAGGAGCTGACCGACAGCGAGTCGCTGATCGTCGAGAGGACGCCCTGGTCGGACTTCATCGTTTCGGCGATCGACCAGGTCGAGGCGTTGTCGGCCGCCGACGAGATTTTCAGGCCCGTCGAAATCTCTTTCTGGGTCGAGGCGAGGGAGGACTGGACCGTGCGCAGCGACTGCAGAGCGGTGATGGCGGAGGCGTTGGTCAAAATGCTGGACATGACTCGTCGATCCTTGGATGAGGTGAACGCGACATCCCGGAAATTCACCGGCTCGACGGAAGCGGCATCATGCCTTGGGCGCCCGGCCCTATCCGAAGAACTCTGTCGACGGCGCGCCTGCGGTTTCGCACGGCGGCGCTCGACAATCGGATATTACACGCAGGGAGGAGGATCGCCACAAGTCGCGGAGAATGCGATTAATGAAGGGCTAACAGGGATTTGGAGCCGCGCTGCGGGGCCGGCGCTCCCTGGGGCGCGCCTCAGCCGTAGGAGCGGATGAGGCTGCCGACGAGGAGATTCCACCCGTCGATGAGAATGAAGAACAGCACTTTGATCGGCAAGGAGATGGCGGTCGGGGGCAGCATCATCATGCCCATCGACATTGTGATAACCGCGACCACCATGTCGATGACGAGAAAGGGCAGCACGATGAGAAAGCCGATCTCGAAGCCGCGGCGCAGCTCGGAGATCATGAAGGCGGGCGCGAGAACCTGGAGACCGATCTTCTCATAGTCTCCGGTCGTCCCTTTGTCCTTGGTCAAATTCTCGAACAGCTTGATGTCCTTGTCGCGCACATTGGCGATCATGAACTTGCGGAATGGCTGCGAGATTTTCTCGAACGCCTCCACCTCGGTGATCTTATTGTCCATCAAGGGCTTCAGCCCGTCCTTCCAGGCCGTGTCGAAAGTCGGCGCCATCACATAGAAGGTCATGAACAGCGCGAGGCTGATGAGCACGAGATTGGCCGGCGTGCTCTGCAGCCCCAAGCCGCTGCGCAAAAACGACAGCGCGATGGCGAAGCGGGTGAAGCTCGTCACCATGATGAGCAGGCCGGGCGCGATGGAGAGCACCGTCAGCAGAACGAGGATCTGCACGATCCTGCCGCTGGCTGCGCCGCCTCCCGCAGGCAGCAGAGCATTGAGATCGAACCCCTGCGCCAGAGCGGCGGTCGGCGCGAGGAGGAGAAGAAGAAGGATCGCGGCGGCGCGCTTCATTGAACGACCAGGGCTTGAATGATGACCTCCTGAATATGTCCTTCGGACCGTGTCGCCGCCCGATCGGTCAGATCTTCGTGCAGGCGCCGCAGTCCGTCCGAGCCTTCCAGAGAGGCGAGCGTCATCGTCCGCAGAAAGGCGACGATGTCCGCGGTCACTTGCGAGATCAATATGTCCGGCTGCGGCACGGCTTGGGAGTCGTAGACGATCGACGCCTGCAGACGCACCCATCCGGTTTCCGGCGAGGCGAGATTGGTGACGATCGGCGTGAGCTCCTTGAGCTTCATCTTCGCCTGCGGCGCATCCTTCGCGCCTTCGGCCGGCGCAGCGGCGCCATGTCCGCCATGACCTTGCGCGCCATGTCCCTTATCCGCAGGCTCCGCGCTTTTTTTCGGCGCCGCGCTCTCGGCCGGGACCGGCTCGCCGGGCTTGGCGGCCGTGGACGGATCGCCGGTCAGCGTGAAGCCCAAAAAGCCCCCGCCTCCGGCGCCGAGAACCGTCGCGACGATGAGCGCGAGCGCCAGCTGGCCGGAGGAAGACGAATGCGTTTCGGCGGCGGTGGTTATGCCAGGCGGCGCGGCCACGATCCTTCCCCTTCCTGTCTCAGAACGGCGCGAATATGTCGTAGGCCTGCTGGCCCCATGCGGGCTGCTGCACCTCCGTCAATCGCCCACGTCCGCCATAGGAGACGCGCGCCTCGGCGATCTTGTCGTAGGAGATCATATTGTCCTTGCCGATGTCGCGCGGCCGCGCGATGCCGGCGATGGTCAGCACGCGCAGCTCGTAATTCACGCGGATCTCCTGCGATCCGCGCAGCATGAGATTGCCATTGGGCAGAACCGCGGTGACGACGGCGGCGATCGAAAGCCGAATCTGCTCCGAGCGATTGATCGACCCCTGCCCCTGCGTCGAGCTGCTGGACTGCAGATCATTATTGACCGTGCCGGTCCATTTGCGTTCCGGCGGAGCCGATGACGCGCCGGCGAGGAAATCGAACAGGAACGACCAGGTCGTCTTGACCTTGGAGTCGCGCGAGCGATCGGTCGAATTGCCGAGCACCGCCTTGTCGTCCATAGATATGTTGACGGTGACGACATCGCCGACCGTCATCGCGCGAACGTCGCGATAGAGATTGACCCGGTTCTCATCGAGCCGCATCTGCGGCCCGAGGGCCGGCGGGCGCACCGAGCCGGTCGGCAGCTGATCGTCATAGGCGGAAAAGCCGCTGCCCACGGGACTCATATGCGGCTCGCGCCCGATGTCGCGCGGGTCAGTGGCGCATCCGGCGAGCGCCAGCGCCGAGCCGATCGCTATGGCGAGACGCTTCATTGCTTCTTTCCGCCGCCGACGAGGCTCGACAGAGCGGCTACCTTCTTGGTCAGCACGACGGCGCGAGAGGCCTCCATCTCATTGAGAATCGCGCTGGACTGCTTGGGCTGCAGCCGCATGAGCATGGCCGCCGCCATGTCCTCCTCCATATTCGCGAATTGCGCGGCGGCGGCTTCCGGCCGCATGCGTCCATAGATCGAGACCAGCCGCTCGTCCGTCTGCTTCAGCAGCGTGTCGTAGCGGTCGAGCACATCCTGCAGCTCCGCGCGCTTGGCTTCGAGCTCGGCGGTGCGCTTGGCGATTCGCTGCTCTATGTCGAGCAGCTCCTTCTCCTGCCGCGCATTGCGAGCGGCGCCGGCGGCGGCCGCTATGTCGGAGCAATATTGCCGCGCATCGGGGGGCGGCGGCGCGGCGCGCGCCTCTCGCGCCCGCGGCGGCTCCTCCTTGGCGACAGGCTCAGCCTTCTTCTGCTCCGCCCCGACGGCGAAGGCGCATGAGACGAACGCCGCCGCGGCGACGAGCGGGAGCGCCTTTCGCAAATTTGACATTGGATCTGGCCCGGGATCTGGCTCGACGCCTATCTTCGACAGACATCAGGCTGACCGATCCGCCTTGCGTGTGGCTTGCACGCGTCGCGCCACGCCGCGGGCGCGGCATGCAAGGCTGATTAAGAAAGCATTACTTTATATGGTTACTATTTCGTTGACGCCGCGGAATCGATGCGGCTAAGTAGTCCATATAATGATTCGCGCAGATTGCCAGGGCGAGACAGATGTCAAGGGGACGGCAATGTTCATAATCGTCGATGAGCGTGAACTGGTGACGAGTGGGTATGCGCGCCACTTCGGCCAGGAGGGAATCTCCTCGGCGGGGTTCTGTTCCGGGCAGTTCATCGATTGGGTCGACTCCGCGGTCGAGACCGACATGCTCGCGGTGGAGGCCTTTCTGATCGGGGAGTGCCCGGAGCGCGAGGAGCTGCCGAAGCTCATTCGCAAGCGATCTCAGGCGCCCGTCATCGCGATGAACGAGGCGCCGTCGCTCGAGCAGACGCTCGGCCTGTTCACGGCCGGCGTCGACGATGTCGTGCGCAAGCCGATTCACGTGAAAGAGATTCTCGCGCGCGTCTACGCCATTCGCCGCCGCGCCGAGACGCGTCGCGACCATGCGGTGGTCGGGCCTATGCAGGTGTTCTTCGACGGGCGCGATCCGCTGGTGCGCGGAGAGCCCTTCAACCTGCCGCGGCGCGAGCGCAGGATTCTCGAATATTTCGTGATGAATCGCGGTCGCCGTCTGACCAAGTCGCAAATCTTCAATGCGGTCTATGGTCTCTTCGACGATGTGGTCGAGGAGAATGTCGTCGAGAGCCATGTGAGCAAGCTGCGCAAGAAGCTGCGTGCGCGCCTCGGCTATGACCCGATCGATTCGCAACGCTTCCTCGGCTACATGATGGTCGGCTGAAGCAAGCTTCGATTAAGTGAGAGAAGAGAAAAGGCGCAGGCCGGCGTTTCGCCGGCCGGCCTTTTTTTTCAGTGCGGGATATCGTCTTTCGGGACAAAGGCGAAGCTCTTGACCAATGTCTCGCGCACGAGCTCGCCGCCGAGCCGCTGATTGATGCTCTTGGTGAGCTCCTTCGTCAGCGAATTGAGATCGTATTTTTCAATTCGCCGAAAATCGAGATTATTATCCGCATAGAGCCGACGAAACGCCTCGTCCATCACATAGCTGTCGGCGTCGACCGGCGCGCCGCCGCCGCCGTGCCCGCCCTTGTTCGACGCCTCGACGACATAAGCGAACTCCGCCGAAATATAGCCCTTGAGCGTCCCTTCCGAAATGATAGGAACGGTGATCGGCTTGACCTTCTTCACCTCGAGCTTTTCCGCATGCTGCGCGGCCTCGCCAGGTGCGCCGCGATGCGATTTCCAATAGGACGCGCCGAAAGTCGAGCCGAGCGTCACCACGCAGGCCCATATCCCGATCAAAACCATGCGCATCATCGATGGGGCTCCAAAATCAGCGTTCCACCGACGCTCTCGTGGAATAGGTTCCGTCGGATTCCGCCAGCTCGATTGTGCAGATCATGATGCCGGCGATTTCCCGCATCGCGCGAAGGCGCCGTTCCAGCAGCTTTCCATTTTCGACGAGCGTTTCCCGCAGCAGCTCCACCTTGGCTTCGATCGCCGGCGAACGCGGCGCCGCATAGGCTCTCGAGGCGCGCGAAAACTCCAGCAGCGCGTGCGTCTTGCGCGCGTTGAAATCCTCGAAGTCGACATTGGCGCGTGATCGCAATGCTTCGGTCTCGCGCTCGATCAACCGCGTCAATCGATCGACGCAACCAACAAACGCCGCACGCCGCGCCTCCTGAGCATGATCGCTCCGAAACGGCGCTCCACTCATTCTCTCATCGCTATATCGATGCGCAGCCATGTCCCATATCCATTCGAACCGAGTCCAATCACGGTCGCCGAGAGAGTCGGCGGCCTCATGACGTCTTTGTGCGCTCGCCGCTCGAAACCAAATTGTGATCGAGCAACTTGCGCAGCCCGAGACCGCCCGCCTTCGCGACCTGATCGCCGATCTGCTCGGCGATCATCGAGCGCCATACATCGCCCGCGGTCCCATGACCGAAATAGCCGTTTTCCGACTTCGGCAGCATCGCCTCCAGCGACGATTGAATGATGAAGGCCTCGAACTTCTGCGTCGCCTCGCCAGGTCGAATCGTCGCCCGCGTCGCCGCCGCGGTCTCATCCCGAACCATCGGCGCAGCGACGAACGGCTCGGCCGATTTCGACGCCTTGCCATTGTCCGCGACAATGGCCGCGAACCCATCGACATTGCTCGGCGTGGCGTTAGAGACGTCGCTGAGGCGCGTGACCGCGGCATTACGACGAGCAGGATCTGCGGCTCTGGCGACTTCCGTGACAAGATCGGTAGCGGGAAAAATCGACATCGGTCTCCAATCCTTCGACTACGACTTTTCTACACGCGCAGACTTACGGCGCGCTGAAGTCGCGCGGCGTCGCATAATGCTCGATCACCTCGCGCAGCGCCTCGAGCTCCATCGCTTTGTCGCGCTCCATCTCGGCGTCGGCGACGAGCCGTTCCGCCTGCTTGACGCGCTTGGCCTGCTCCAAGGTCACATTCGTCTGCCGATCGACCTCCGTGCGAAGCTCCTGCTGCTGACGAATATTGGCCTTCAGCCTTTGCAGCACCACTTCTGGAAAGAGCGCGATCAAATTGCGATTGCCGTCGAGGCATTCGACGATCCGCGTCTCTTCCTCCTTCAGCTCGCGCGCCCTCCGCTCGAGCCGAGACAGGCGCCCCATCTCTATGCGATGCAATTGCTCATGGACTGCGAGAATCCGCCGCTGATTTTTCCAATTCATCGCCATTATCCCGACAAGAGCCAAGCGCCGAACGCCGAGGCGAAAGCCGTGAAGAAATCATCCGCCATCACATAGAACCAATAGATGCCGAGCCCGATCAGCAGCGGCGTCGAAACGAAATAAACCGGCACCGACGGCGTCATGCGATTGAGAAAGCCGAAGGCCAGATTGACGATGAAGCCGAACAAAAGAAACGGACTGCTGATGCGCAACGCGAGCAGAAACGACTGCGACAGCACATTCGAATATTCCCGCAACAAGCCATCCGCCGGCATTCCGTCCCTCACAGGAATTGCGGAATAGGAGGCGAAGAGGCCACGTATCATCTCCCAATGCTGATCCATCACAAAGACCAGCGTCGTCGCGCCGAGCATGATGAAGGAGCTCATCGCCGGCAGCGTCTCGGTCTCCTCGATCGCCGCTCCCAAAATATTTCCGAGCCCGGTCGTCATCGCGGCCGCCGTCGTCATCGTCTCCAGCGCGAAGAAGAAGAGCCTCGCCATCGAGCCGATCAGAACGCCGATGACGAGCTCGCCGAGGACGACGAAGAGAACGCCGCCCGGCGTGGCGTTCGCCACCACCGGCGTGACGACATCGGCGAGCGTGGGCGCCAATGCGACAGTCAAGCCGATCGCGATGAACAGCCTCGCGCGCACAGGCACCCTTTGGCTCGCGAAGCCCGGTATCGTCATGATGCAGCCGCCGATCCTGCAGAACAGCACGAAGAGCGTCGTGACGACGCTCGTCAGCCCCATCACGAAATCGTCCCGAGCGATTTGATCTCGACGCCGCGCGCGATCTCGAGATGCGATAGAATAGGAAGCGCCGAAAAGAGACGACCGACGATCATCTTCACATAAGGCCGGGCTTCCGGTGTCGTCACCACCGCGAATATGTCGCCGCGCTCTATACGTTCGCGAATCGCAACCCCCGCCTCCTGGCCGAATTGCTCGATGAGCGACGGATCGGCGTTGAACTCGACGATCTCGCCTTTGGCGTCACGCCGCAGGCTCTCATGGAAGAACAGATCCCAACGCGCACCGAGACGCAGCACGCCGAGCGTGCCATTCACCGCTATCTCGCCGCAAATCTGCGGCGCGAGGCGCGTGCGCACATGCTCGACGATCGGCTCCGCGCGCCGCGCATAGGGAACCACCTCGCTGACCGCCTCGAGGATGAGATCGAGATTGCGGATCGAGACGCGTTCTGCGAGCAGCAGCTTGAGCACGGAATGCAGGCCGGAGTTCGAGATGAGATTGGGCACCATCTCCTCGATGAGCTTGCGGTATTCCGGCTCGAGACGATCGAGCAGCATGCGCGCGTCACGATAGGACAAGAGCTGCGAGAGATTGTTGCGAAGCACTTCCGATAGATGCGTCAGCAGCACGGAGATCGGATCGACGGGCTCGAACCCTTCGCGACGCGCCTCGGCGACGAGCGCATCGGGGATCCAGAAGGATTTGAGGCCAAACGCGGGATCGACCGTCTCATCGCCCGGCAAATCCGGCTGGCGCCCCTGCCCGACGATGATGAGATGTTGGCCGAGCTGCAATTCCTGCGTGGTGACGACGGTCCCATGAATCTTGATCTGATAGCTCTTCTGCTTCAGCGCGAGATCATCGGTGAGCTTGATCTCGGGAATCACGAAGCCATACTGACGCGCAAAATTGCGACGCATCTTGCCGACGCGATGCGCGAGCTCGTCCTGTGACATCAGCAGGCGGGCGGACAGCTGCTTGCCGAGACAGAGCTCCACCCCGGGCGTCTTCAAATATTCGCGGATCGAATCCTTCGCTTCCGCCTGCGCGCGCCTGTCGTCCTCCGCCTTCTTCGCCTGCTCGCTGGCGCGAAGCTTCGCCGCCTGCTTCGGCATGGAATAGGCGACGAAAGCCATCGCGCCGCCGAGCATCATGAAGGGCGTGAGCGGAAGCCCCGGCATCATCGCGAGCACGAACAGCAGCGACGAGGCGACATAGAGCGCCTTCGGATAATTGCCGAGCTGACGAACGATGTTCTGCTCGGTCGATCCGCGCGTGCCGCCCTTCGACACGAGCAGACCTGCGGCCAGCGAGACGATGAGCGCCGGAATTTGCGAGACGAGACCTTCGCCGACCGAAAGCTTGGTGAACACATCGGCGGCGTTCGACAAAGGCATGCCGTGACGCGTGACGCCGATGACGATCCCGCCGAAAATGTTGACGGCGAGAATGACGAGGCCGGCGATCGCGTCGCCGCGCACGAATTTCGACGCGCCGTCCATGGAGCCGAAGAAGGAGCTCTCCTCTTCCAGCTCACGGCGCCGCAGCTGCGCCTGCTTCTCGTCGATCAGCCCCGCCGAGAGATCGGCGTCGATCGCCATTTGCTTGCCCGGAATCGAATCGAGCGTGAAACGCGCGCCGACCTCGGCAATACGCGTCGCGCCCTTGGTGATAACCAAAAAATTAACCGTTACGATGATAGAAAAGACCGTAAGGCCGATAACGAAGTCGCCGCTCATCACCAATTTGGAAAAGCCGGCGATGATATATCCTGCCGCGGCGGTTCCCTCCGCGCCATGTCCGAGAATGAGGCGGGTCGTCGCTATGTTGAGCGAGAGACGCAATATCGTCGCGACGAGGAGAATCGTCGGAAAGGCGGAGAATTCGAGCGGCTTCTGGATCCAGAGCGACACCATCAATATCAGCACGGCGAGCGCAATGGAGAATGCGAGGCCGATGTCGATGAGGAATGGCGGGATCGGCAGGAAGAAAATGCAGAGGATGAAGATGATCGCCAGAGCGAATCCGACGTCCTTCGCGCGTCCCTCGGAGGCGCTCCCTGCCAATGCGACGTCGGTCATGTTTCGCTCCTAGCGGCGCCCCGCGACGTCGCGGGCGCTGCCGCCTTCAGAATCCCTTCTCGATACGCGAATACGCATAATCGGTGAACGCTTGAATCTGCGCGCCGACAAATGGCGCGGAGAGCCCGAGCGCAACGAAGATCACGATGATCTTCGGCACGAAGGTCAAGGTCATTTCCTGGACCTGCGTGAGGGCCTGAAGCAGCGCGATCACGATGCCGACCGCCATTGCGGCTCCGACGACCGGGCTCGAGACGATGAGCACGGTGAAGATAGCGCGCTGCATGATTTCGAGCGCGTCGGCCTCGTTCATCCGCTCACCGTGACGCCCGACCCGAGAGAAATCGTCTTGCCGTTGGTGAGCGTCGCGGTTACGCCAGAGCTCGATGTCGACACCGAGGAGACGACGCCCGAGGTGGAGCCGTCGGAAGACGACACGGTCTTGCCGATGAAAGAGCTGGCCTGCGTGAGCAGATTGGAGTTCAGGATCGAGGTCAGCGTCGTGTTTGTCTTGACCGCCTGCTCGACCGACGAGAACGACGCGAGCTGGGAAACCGTCTCGGTCGGATCCATCGGCTTGGTGGGGTCCTGATACTTCATCTCTGTGACGAGAAGAGTGAGAAACTGATCGTAGCCCAGCGTCTGCGTCGAGCTGCTGGAAGACGACGACGAGCTCGAGCTCGTGCTCGACGTCGCGGTCGCATTGGTGACGGAGGTCGTCGAGGTCACAGTCACTGTATCGCCCTCCTCAGGCTGCTTTGCCGCTGTCCTGCGCCGCGCTCGGCGCCAATATCTCGGACTCGAATGGGAACAGCGTGCGGATCGTCTTCAACGCATCGAACATGCGCTTGTCCTCGACATATTTCGCGGCGAGCGCCAGCCCGTTGAGGATTCGCGGATCGGGAAAAGCGGCAGTGAGCGAGGCGAGCATGCTGCGACACATGTCCAACGCCGCCGCGGTGTCGTTCGGCGACATCAGCATCAGCTGCACGACGAAATAGAGCTGTCGCAATGGCGAGGTCGCATCCTTCGCCTGCATGACATGATTTTCGAGCAAGAACGTCACGTCATTGAGCAGCTCAATGCAGACTTTTCGGTCGGCGCGGATCACTGCGCCGTTGAGATAGAGCTTTTCGCCCCGCCGTAACGAAATATTCATGCCGCCCTCAGCTCAGCCCATCGGCGATCATCTGATTGATTTCGATGACGCCGTCGAAATTGTCCGACCTGCCGCAGTCGATCGCCTCGAGCTCACGAAGAATCCATAGGCCGATCGAGATAAGCGACGCGCGCAAAGCCTCGGGAAGCGCGTTTCCATCGCTGCCGAGATCCTCGATGAACACGGTCCAGATTCGGCGCATGTTCGCTGTCGCCTCGAAAGACTCGCTGCTCCGTACACCTTTCACCTTGGCGACCGCGAGCAGCCGGATCGCCCGCTCGAGCAGGGCGCGCTCTCGGCCACGCGCCACAGCGGGGGAGTCCTCGACCGTCTGAGCATAGACATTACGATACATGCGGTTCTCTTCGGGTCATTCGTGCGCTCAGATATATTTCGACAGCGTGAGCTGCTGAATCTTTCCGGTCAACGTGTACGACGTCTCGAGCTGAGTGGTCAGATTGTTCAGCCGCGTCGACGCCTCATATGGGTCGACGTTTTCGAGAGAGCCGATCTGCGTCGTGATCATGTCGCGTTGCGCAGAAAGCGAGTCGTTCGCATCCGAGACTCCCTTCTGCATCACGCCGACTGTCGCTCGCAGGCTGGTCAACCCAGAGATAGCGTCGGACATTGTCGCCGATGCAGTCTTGAGAATCTGTTGATATGCGGAGCTGCTCAGAGAATCGACGCCGAGATCGGCGACCATAGTATACGCCTGAGCGAGCTGGCGCAGAGCTGTCGCATTGGCGGACACAGAGGTCTCCGATGTCTGCGACAAGGAGATTCTGTTCGTCGCCGTCTCATTCGTCGCGCTGGACCAATTGCTGCTCCATCCCGACGAAGAGAACAGATCTGCGAATGACCCCGAGAGAAAGGTCTGCATCTGCTGGTCGGTAATCGCGCTCGCCCCAGAATCTCCCTGCGCGATTCCGAAGGCGCCGAAGAAGGCCTGATCGACGGACTGCTTGGCGGTGGATGTCGGAGTGGAGAAATAATCGGCGAGCGGCGCGACGCCGGTGTTGACGCCGCCGAATATCTGCACGCCGTCGACGCTGGTGTCGAGCGCGGAGATCAGCGACTTCAGCCCGGTCTCCGCATAGCCCTTTATGGCGCCGGGATCGCTGCCGGCGCCAGATTGCGCGCTCACCAGCGTCTGCAAAAAATTCTGGGCGGTGCTGGCGATCGAGCCGAGCGCCGTATCCGTCGCGCTGAGGCGCGTCGTGATCACATTATTGCTCGCGGTAAGGGCCGCGAGGTCATCGGCGTGAAAGCCGTAGGAATAGTCCTGCTGTATCGCCGAGCCGAGACCAAGGCCGATATCCGCGAGGCGTCCAGTCGAGACTTCCGATTGAGTCTTCGAGAGCTGCGTCTGAACGTCGAGAACGGACCGTCGCAACGCGTTGGTGAGCGATTGGGTCGAGGTGATCGAGACCATTTGTCCGTCCGTTCGTCAGAGCGCCTGGAAGAGCGCTTTATACATGGCATCTATCGCCGAGATGAGCTTCGCCGACGCTTGATAGGAATTTTCCAGATCGAGCATTTTCGACATTTGCTCGTCGAGATTGACGCCGGTCGCATTGGAGAGCGCGTCGGTCGTCTGCGACAGCAGCGTCGACTGATAGGATTCGGTGTCCTTCGCCTGCTGGCGCTGCGCCTCGAACCATCCGAGGGAGGAGGTCGCATAATCTTGGAGAGACATGCTGGAGCCGAGGCCAGAGGAAGGATCGAAGCTCTGCGTTGTCGAAAAAGATGCGACGAGCTGATTTATACGATCCGTGTAACCCGCGGCGCCGGTGGTGTTGTAGAGATAGGCGGAGTTGGTCGGATCGGAAATGCCGCCGTCGCGCAGCCTGTCGAGATTGCCGCCCTGGCTCGGATCGGCATTCGGATTCACGATGATCTGGCCGGCGAGTCCCGGCACGACGCTCGCGGTCGGCACCGACGTCGCGCCAGAGTAGGTGAACAGCCCCGGCGCCGTGGTTCCGATTCCAGATTGATCGCTCTCCGCGAAAGCGGCGATCAGCCCGCGCGCGGTTTCGTCGAGCTGGCTTTGATATTGCGGCGCGACGACGTCGCGAAGCTGCGTGAGGCCTTGCAGCTTGCCGGATTGAATCGCCATCGATGCGGATGCGCCTGTCACAGGCACGCCATCGACATAGACCGCATTGCCTGTCGTCGAGGCCGTATAGGCGCCGGTCGGCTGAAACGTCACCGATCGCGCCGTCGTCTCGAAGAGCGTCGCGCCGCCGTCGGCGTAGATCACCATATCGTTATTGGCGCGCGTGACCGTGGTGACGCCGATTTCGGACGACAGCGATTTGAGAAGAGATTCGCGCTGGTCGAGCGCGGAGGAGACGTCTCGCCCGGCCTGCGTGCCCGCGACGACGTCGGCGTTGACCTGCTGAAACTGCGAAAGGATCGAGTTGATATTGGCAACAGAGGACGCGATCTCGCCATCGGCCTGCGTGCGCAATTGCTGCACGGTCGAATCCGCGGTGTTGAGCGCCTGCGCCACCGCCTTGGCGCTCGCGAGCACGTTTTGCGCGACGGTCGTGCTCGAGGGCGAGGCGCTATAGCTCTGCAACGCGCTCTTCAGCGCCGCGAGCAGAGACGCCGGAGAGCGATTCGTGCTGGTGTCCGACGCGGTGCCGGAGGAGAGCCCGAGCGCTTGATCGATCTGGTCGAAGCCGGAAGACAACGCCGCGGCCGAGGCCTGCGTCGCGGTCGCCTGCAGAGAATTTTGAACGAGAGCGGCGTTGGTGGCGCGCGCGACGCCATCGATCTGCGCGCCGCCATTGGAGGTCGTGGAAACCAGAGCGGTCTTGGTCGCATAGCCGGAGACATTCACTCCGGCTATGTTGCGTGACACGACATTTATTTGCGCGGCGATCGTTCCGAGCGATTGATTGGCGATCGCTCCGGCATTCGTGAGTGACATGGCGACCGCCTATCTTTTTATCGCTTATTTCAGATTGTTCAGCACTTGCATCACTTCCGAAGCGACCTGGAAAACCTGGCTGTTCGCAGTGAAGGAGCGCT
Organism: Methylosinus sp. DMC45; assembly: GCF_056313885.1. Lineage (NCBI taxonomy): Bacteria > Pseudomonadati > Pseudomonadota > Alphaproteobacteria > Hyphomicrobiales > Methylocystaceae > Methylosinus > Methylosinus sp. DMC45. The sequence goes on along the minus strand of NZ_JBQUZK010000047.1, from coordinate 83,209 downwards.
GCGCGACGATCATGTTCGACAATTGGGTCGCGAGATCGACAGTGGAGCCCTCGAGCTGATCGGATGCGATGGCTCCCATGGTTCCCGAATTGGCGTCGCCGAGATAGGCTGCGCCGGATTCCTTGGTGACGGCGAATGTGTTGCCGGAGAGCGCCTGCAGATTGCTCGGGCTCGCGACTGTGCCGAGCGGAATCTTATAGGCGGACACCGACTTGCCGTTGCCGAGCACATAGCTGAGCGTGCCGTCCTTGGCGATGCTGACGCTGCTGACCTGCGAGGCCGCGTTGCCGTTGATCGTCGGATTGGACACCGAGAAGGAAGATCCGAGCTGGGTCAACCCGCTGAGATCGAGCGCGAGCGTCGAGCCATTCGGCACGGCGATCGAAGCGCTCGAGCCGCTGGTGATGCTTCCATCGGTGGAGGAGAAGGTGAGCGACTGAGTGGTGAGCGGTCCTGACGAATAGGGGAATCCGCCGCTCGTCGCGTCCGCGGCGTTGTAGACCGACATTTCCCAGGTATTGGAGGACGTCTTCGAGTAGTAGACGTCCAGCGCCACCGCATTGCCGAGATTGTCATAGGCGGTGACGGAGGTCTTATCCGTGTAGGTCGACGTCGATGCGTTCGCGGAAGGCAGATCGGCGGCGGCGATCGTCGAGGCGGTGGAAGGAAGATTAGCGGTCAGCGAGCCCTTCGTCGAAGCCGTGCCGATCTCCTTGCCATAGGGAATGGTGACGGCGGTGAGTCCAGAGGGATCCGTCGGCGCCGAGGCGGCCGATGAGCTGTAACCCATGAGATAATAGCCGGCGGTATTGACGAGCCGACCTTGCGAGTCGGGAAGGAAAGAGCCCGCGCGCGTCAGGTAGCTGTTTCCGGCGCTGTCGCTGACGACAAAAAACCCGTCGCCCTGAATGGCGAGGTCGGTCGCCGATGTCGTGCTGAGCGTGGTGCCGGATTTTGTGACTTCGATGACATTGCTCGCGCTGACGCCGCCGTCGGCGTCGTTGCCGCCTTGAAAGCTCGTCAGCATCGTCTGAAATTGAGTGGTCGCCTCTTTATAGCCGACTGTATTCGAGTTCGAGATGTTCTCCGCGACCGCGCTGAGCGCCGTGGTCTGCGCCGACATGCCCATAACCGACGTGTTGAAAAGCGCGCTCGCCGTCATCTGTCATTCCTTCATATCCGTGAGACGCCGGGATTAGAAGTCTCGAGGCTTGCGTGAGGCTGTCGGCTGCGCGCAAGTGAAGCTTTCGGTGAAAACGGTTAACCTTGAAATAATATCGCGCTCCTATCTTTCATGCGCCGACGGAGATCTCGACGTCTCGAGATGTTCGGCGCGACTGACAGAGGGGCGTTGGAGTTGACGAGACGAGATGCGATCAAGCCGCTTTTGAATGGCATGAAAGCGCGGGACATGGGCGCGGACGCATGGCTTCGCTCGGTCACATCGCGCGTGCTCCCGCGCGAGGGCATTGTCACTTATTCGGTCGTCGTGGAAGAGCCGCCGTCCTTCATCGAGCGTCGCCGAGAGGCGCGGCGTCCGGTGCATTTGCAATCCGGCAAGATTCTCGACGGCGATGAACGCTTTTTGACGGAATTTCTCTACCGAAACCGAACGGGCGGCGGCATTCGGCTGCGCCTCGCCCAGCGCGTGCCGCTGCCCCGCTCCATCATTCTCTATGACGATCAGCTGGGCGCGCTGCTCTCGGCCAATGTGATATGGCAAAATGGCGTCGACGCCGGCTGCCGAATGAAGGGCCGCTGGCCGCACAATGAAAAATTGCTGCTGCGAATGAGCGGCCCGTACTATTCACTTCAATGAGTAGCGCAGGGACGGCGCAAGGCTCGCACCAGATTTGATTACTAATTTCTTAACGACCCGCCGTTCCTGGGAGACTCCACAATGCACCCGATCAATGAATTGAAGCAGCTTCGCGAGCAGATGATCGAACAGCTCACGCAGATTCCCGAGTATCAGGCGTTGAAAGCCATGGAACGGTTCATCGGCGAGCTGTCGAGCATTTATGACAGCTCCAATGGTCAAGCGAGCGAGCCGGCGATGCACAAGCCCTCGGTCGCCGCGCTGGACGCTCGTCACAAGAGCGACATTGCGAGCGCTTCGCCGCGCGTCACGCCTTATATTCCCGCGCATCGCGTGGCCTGATCCATCGGTGGAGCGATGCGCCGAATTTTCGGCGCAGCGGCGTGTCCATTGTCTCGAATCATGGCGCCCGCCTGCGGCGGACGCCCTCTATTGCCCGCTAATGAAGATTTAACTGCCCATCGCTAGGCTCTGAGCATATCGGGTTGACCGTTCGAGCATCGGTCAAAAGCATGAAGCTGCCTCGATATGCCGGCGATCCGGCATGTCCCCGTCGGGGGCGCCTCCTTCCGCACGATCAGTCGAACCAACGCGACTCCGCTCTCCGCGCGAGAGCCATGCGCGCGTGACGGGACCTCGCGTCCTTTCGCCTGCCTAGCGATCACGAGGTCGTCCGTCACGGCGGAAGCCGATCGTCGTTACATCAGCAGCGGGGGCAGAGCGGTGAAGATATACGCGACACTTGTTGCGCCCGTCATCGGGATCGCGGTCGGACCCATAGTTTCGCTCGGTCCGCGCCTGCTGCAGGGCGGAGCCTCCTTCGATCCATTATGGGGAGCCGCTGGAGCGAGCGTGTCGCTCATCGGCGCGATCGCCGCTTATCGCGTGATCTCGAGCCGCATGTCCCATCCGGCGACGTCCCTCGTCGCCACGCTCGATCGCATTCGCAATGGCGATCTCGAGACTCCGGTCGCAAACGGCGCCAAGAGCGGCGAGCTGAGCGCCGTCTTCGACGCGCTGGAAAATCTTCGCGCCACATTGCAGAGCGACATTCGTCGCCGCGCCGACGCGGCGAGCGCGGAGCAGCGCGCAGCGGCCGAGCGCCGCGCAGCGCAGGACGCCGAGTCGCACGGCTATGTCGCGGCGCATGAATTCTTCATGAAGTCCTTCACGGAAGGGCTGGAGCGTCTCGCGGCGGGCAATCTCAAGCACCGGCTGAACGATCCTTTCTCGTCCGATTACGAGAAGATTCGTCATTGCTACAATGTCGCGCTCGACAAGCTGCGCGGCGCCTTCGCGGATATGCTCGGCCATATAGATGGCCTCACCTCGCGGACCGGCGAGATTGCCGGAGCGGCCGATGCGCTGGCGCAGCGCACGGAGCAGCAAGCGGCGAGCCTCGAGCAGACATCCGCGGCGCTCGAGCAGATCACAGCTACGGTGCACAAGACCTCGGATGGCGCGCAGCGTGCAGCCGGCGTCGTCTCGGAGGCGCAGGCCGACGCCACGCGCAGCAGCGAGATCGTGCGCAATGCGATCGAAGCCATGGGACGCATCGAGACTTCGTCGCGCCAGATCGGGCAGATCATCGGCGTCATCGACGAGATCGCCTTTCAGACCAATCTTCTCGCGCTCAACGCCGGCGTCGAGGCGGCGCGCGCGGGCGAGGCGGGACGCGGCTTCGCCGTCGTCGCCTCCGAGGTGCGTGCGCTCGCGCAACGCTCGGCGGATGCCGCGCGCGAAATAAAGAGCCTCATCTCGACATCCTCCTCGCAGGTCGAGGACGGCGTGGCTCTGGTGGCGCAGACCGGCAAGTCGCTCGATCGCATCGTCGATCAGGTGGTCGAGGCCAATAAGGTGGTGGTCGAGATCGCCAATGGCGCGCGCGAGCAAGCGACAGGGCTCACCGAGGTCAACACGGCCGTCGCGCAAATGGATCAGTTCACGCAGCAGAACGCCGCAATGGTCGAGGAGACCACCGCCGCGAGCCATGGCTTGAAGAGCGACATAGAGCGGCTGGCCACCTCCGTCGCCGCCTTCGATCTCGGCGAGCGTGGCGAGGCCGCGGCTTTTGCGCCCAAGCGGCAAAAGCCGCATTCGACGAACAAAACGCCGGCGCAGCCGCGGCGCGTCACGACGCGTGGCGGCGCGCTTCCGAAAGAGCAGCCTGCGCAGGTCGAGGAAGGCTGGGAGGAGTTCTGATCATGGCCGAGACGTTTTCCCGCGTGGCGACGAATGAGGCGAAGGAGTTCATCGCCTTTCACATCGGCGCCCAGACTTTCTGCATCGACATAATGGCGGTGCGCGAGATTCGCGGCTGGACGCCGGCGACGCCATTGCCGCATGCGCCGAGCTTCGTGCGCGGCGTCATCAATCTGCGCGGCGCCGTGCTGCCGGTCATCGATCTCGCCACGCGTCTCGGCCTGATGCAGAGCGAGCCGACGGCGCGTCATGCGGTCATCGTCGTGCAATCGGCCGGACAGGTCGTCGGCCTTCTGGTCGACGCCGTGTCGAATATTCTGACCCTGACGCAGGACGCGATTCAGCCGACTCCCGAGGTCGCCTCCGAGATCGCGCGGACATTCGTGAAGGGCGTCGTCGCCGCGGGCGACGAGATGATCAGCGTGCTGACCATTCAGAATCTGCTGCCGGAGCCGGTTCTCGACGCCGCTTGAGCCATAGCCTCGCCCTCCCCCGCAACGACATAGAGACGAGCCGATGGTCACTGTCAGCCTACCCGAGATCCTCGACATTCGCGCGACCTCTCCGCTCGCCGCGGAGCTTTTGCACGCGCGCGGCAATCCGCTGACGATCGACGCCTCGAGCGTCGCCAAGGTCGGCGCGCAATGCATCCAAGTCCTGCTGTCCGCGCATGCGACCTGGACGGCGGATGGATTGCCCCTGAATGTCGTCCATCCGTCCGAGCCTCTCCTCGACGCCCTGGAGACGCTCGGCATTCCCTTCACCGATATTTCCGAACAGGAAAGCACGAAATGAGCAAGACTATTCTGACCGTCGACGATTCTCGAACCATGCGCGAGATGCTGATGCTCGCCCTGTCCGAAGCGGGCTTCAGCGTCGTGCAGGCCGAAGACGGAGTGCATGGGCTGGAAGTGCTCGAGAAGGAGACGCCCGATGTCATCGTCACGGACATCAACATGCCGCGCATGGACGGCTTCGGCTTCATCGAAGGCGTGCGCCGGCACGAGAAGCATCGCGGCGTTCCGATTCTGGTGCTGACGACCGAGAGCGACGGCGAGAAGAAGGACCGCGCGCGACGGGCCGGCGCGACCGGCTGGATCGTCAAGCCGTTCAATCCTGTGAAGCTCGTGGACGCAATTCGCCGCGTGGCTGTGTAGAGCGTAGCGTTGCAAGGGAGATCGCCCGTGGATCCGATGGCCGCCATCAAGCAGACATTCTTCCAAGAATGTGAGGAGCAGCTCGTCGAGCTGGAGAGCGGGCTGCTCCGAATGGAGGATGGAGACGACGACCTCGAGACCGTCAACGCCGTGTTTCGCGCCGTTCACTCGATCAAGGGCGGCGCGGGCGCCTTCGGCTTCGACGAGCTCGTGGAATTCGTCCATGTCTTCGAGACCACGCTCGATCTCATAAGATCCGCCAAGCTCGCCGCGACGCCGGCCGTGACCAAGACTCTGCTGCGCGCATCCGACGTGCTCGCCGATCTTGTTCGCGCCGCGCGCGAAGGCGGCAGCGCCGACGCCGGCGCGGTGAAGGTCATCGCGGACGAGCTCAGCGCTCTGCTCGGCGGCGCCCCGCGACATGGCGACGACGATGGCAAGGTCAGCGTCGAGGCGCTCGATTTCCAGCCTGTCTGCATCTCGCTCGATTCGATCTTCGACCTCGGCGAGCCGGAGGCGCCGGCGACGCAGGATTTCATCGTTCGGTTCAAGCCGAGCGCCGGCCTCTACGCCAAGGCCAACGAGTCGCTGCGCCTGCTGCGCGAGCTCGGCAGCCTCGGCGAGATGAGCGTCGAATGCGACATATCGGAGATTCCGCTGCTGACGGAGCTCGACCCGGAAGGCGCCTATCTCAGCTGGACGATTCGTCTGACGACGAGCGCTTCCGAAGCGCAGGTGCGCGAGGTGTTCGAGTTCGTCGAATGGGATTGCGAGCTCTCGATCGAGACGGCGGATGTCGGCAAGCTGCTCGAGGCTCTGCAGGAGTCGCTCGAGCCGCATGAGGCGACCGAGGCGCCCGTCGCCGTCGCGGAGCCCAAGCAGGCGAGCGTCGCCGTCGATCCTGCGCCAGCGCCCTTCGCCGCGCCGAGCGACGATCATCCCGCCGCCGCGAAGGCGGAAGCGGCCAAGGGCGACGGCTCCGGCTCCGTGCAGGCGACGATTCGCGTCGATCTCGATCGCGTCGATCGCCTCATCAATCTCGTCGGCGAGCTGGTCATCAATCAGGCGATGCTGTCGCAGCGCGTCTCCGAGGCCGGCCTCTCGCGCGCGTCCTCGGTCGTGATCGGCCTCGACGAGCTCGAGCAGCTGACGCGCGACATTCAGGACAGCGTGATGGCCATCCGCGCGCAGCCGGTGAAGCCGGTGTTCCAGCGCATGTCGCGCACGGTGCGCGAGGTCGCGTCGATGACCGGCAAGGCCGTGCGCCTCGTCATGGACGGCGAGACGACAGAGGTCGACAAGACTGTCATCGAGCGCCTGACCGATCCGCTCACCCATATGATCCGCAACGCCGTCGATCACGGCATAGAGAAAGCGGAAGACCGGATCGCCGCCGGCAAGCCCGAGGAAGGCTCGCTGCGACTCTCGGCGACGCATCGCTCGGGCCGCATCGTCATAGAAGTCGCCGACGACGGCGCCGGCATCAATCGCGCGCGCGTGCGTCAGATCGCGGTGTCCAAAGGGCTCATACCGGCGGAGGCCAATCTCACCGACGATGAGATCGACAATCTCATCTTCCTGCCCGGCTTCTCCACCGCCTCCTCCGTCTCCAACATCTCCGGGCGCGGCGTCGGCATGGATGTGGTCAAGCGCGCGATTCAAGCGCTCGGCGGCCGCATCTCCATCTCCTCCGTTCCCGCCCGCGGCTCCACATTCTCGATGAGCCTGCCGCTCACCCTCGCCGTGCTCGACGGCATGGTCGTCACTGTCGGCGGACAGACTCTGGTCATTCCGCTGACCGCGATCATCGAGACGCTGCAGCCCAAGAAGGAGAGCGTGCACGAGCTCGGCACCGGCTCGCGGGTCATCGCCACGCGCAACACTTTCACGCCGCTGATCGATGTCGGCGCCGTGCTGCTCTATCGCGACGAGCCGATCGAGCCGACGTCGCAGGTCGCGCTTCTCGTCGAGTCGGAGAGCGGCGCCAAATGCGCGCTGCTCGTCGACGCCATCCAGGGTCAGCGCCAGGTCGTCATCAAGAGCCTCGAGACCAATTACGGCCATGTGCATGGCATTGCGGCGGCGACGATCCTCGGCGACGGCCGCGTCGCGCTCATTCTCGACGTCGATGCGATCGTCGCGCGGCCGCGCGCCGATATGATCGTCGCCGAAATGCCCGCGGCGGCGGAATAGATCGCCTCGACGCCAGCATCGCGCCACGCCTCGCGTGGGCCGCCACTCCAGATAGAATCGCAAGCAGCCGCATGAAAACCCGCCAACTCGCCTCGGCTCCGCTCGTCCCAGGGGAATTCCTGCTGACACAGGAGGATTTCCGGCGCATCGCCTCGATCCTGCACGAGGACGCCGGCATCTATCTTCCCGACGCGAAAGCCACGCTGGTCTACTCGCGTCTGGCCAAGCGGCTGCGCAGCCTCGGCCTCGAGAGCTTCCGCGACTATTGCGCGCTCATCGTCAGCCAGGATGGCGTCGATGAGCGGCAGAAGATGATGGCGGCGCTCACCACAAATGTGACGCGCTTCTTCCGCGAGCCGCATCACTTCAAGCATCTCGAGGAGAATGTTCTGGCCAAGCGCGCCGCCGCCGTGCGCAAGGGCGCGCGGCTGCGCATCTGGTCGGCGGCCTGCTCCAATGGCCAGGAGCCTTATTCGATCGCCATGTCGATCCTCTCCGTCATACCGGATGCGGCCGATCTCGACGTCAAGGTTCTCGCCACAGATATCGATCCGAACATGGTGGCGGCCGGCGCCAATGGCGTCTATGGCCGCGACATAATGGAAGCTGTGCCGTCGCATCTGCGCAGCCGCTGGTTCACGCCGCTCGGCGGCGGCCGCGACGAATGGGGCGTGACGGAAGAGCTCGCCTCGCTCGTCTCCTTCCGCGAGCTCAATCTCATCGGACATTGGCCGATGAGCGGCCGCTTCGATGCGATCTTCTGCCGCAACGTGGTGATCTATTTCGAGGAGAAGACGCAAGAGAACATATGGAGCCGCTTCGTTCCTCTCCTCAATCCAGAGGGGCGTCTCTACATCGGCCATTCCGAGCGCGTGTCCGGCGCGGCCACATCCGCCTTCGAATATGACGGCGTCACCACTTATCGGCTTCGCTCCAGAGGAATTTCGTAAGATGTCTGTTCGTGTGCTGATCGTCGACGATTCCGCAACCATGCGCGGCCTCATCGCAGCGACGCTCTGTCGTGATCCCGCGATCTCCGTCGTCGGCGAGGCCGCCGATCCGCTGGAGGCGCGCCAGGCCATCAAGACGCTCGATCCCGATGTGGTGACGCTCGACGTCGAGATGCCGAATATGAACGGCCTCGAATTTCTCGAGAAGATCATGCGGCTGCGCCCGACGCGCGTCATCATGGTCTCGACCGTGACGGAGCGCGGCGCCTCGACGACGATCAAAGCGCTCGAGATCGGCGCCTTCGATTGCGTCGCCAAGCCGTCGTCCAAGGATCCGCGCTCTTTCGACGAGCTGCCGGCGAAGATCAAGGCGATCGCCGCCTCGCCGATCGGCCGCCACGAGCCGCTGCGCAGCGAGCCGGTCCGCGTCGAGGCCGCAGCGTCGCGACGCGAGGCGCCGACCGCCGCGTCGCGCTATGCGCCGGACGGACGTCTCGTCGCCATCGGCTCCTCCACCGGAGGCGTCGAAGCGCTGCTCACCATATTGTCGCATTTTCCCGAAAATTGTCCGCCGACCATCGTCACTCAGCACATGCCGCCGGTGTTCACGGCGAGCTTCGCCGCGCGCCTCGACCGCATGTGCAAGCCGCAAGTCGCCGAGGCCACGGATGGCGCGCCGATCCTCCCCGGCCGCGTCTATCTCGCGCCCGGCGGCGCCGCGCATCTCGAGGTGGTGAAGAGCGCCGCCGGCGGCTATCGTTGCCGCCTCACCAATGCGGAGGCGGTGAATGGGCATCGTCCGTCGGTGGATGTCCTGTTCAATTCGGTCGCGCAGAGCGCGGGTCGCAACGCGCTCGGCGTGATCCTCACCGGCATGGGCCGCGATGGCGCGCAAGGGCTGCTGGCCATGCGCAAGATCGGCGCGGAGACGATCGGCCAGGACGAGGCGAGCTCGCTCGTCTATGGCATGCCGAAAGCGGCCTTCGAGATCGGCGGCGTCGGCAGGCAGCTCGCGCTGCAGCGCATCGCCGCCCATATCCTCACTTCGACGAACCAGTAACAGTACGGGGGAATTCCATGTCCATCGCCGACCAGTTGAGAGTCTTGATCGTGGACGACACGAGCACGAGCCGCATGCTCATTCGCGACGGTCTCGAGGAGCTCGGCGTTCGCAATATTTTTTTCGCCGGCGACGGCGAGCAGGCCCTGCAATTCATGATGGCCACTCCCGCGCATCTCGTGATTTCCGACTTCAACATGCCCAAGCTCGACGGGCTCGGCCTGCTGAAGGCGATCCGCAATTACAATCCGACCAAGAAAGTCCCCTTCATCATGCTCACGGGACGCGCCGACAAGGCGCTGCTCGAAAATGCGGTGAAGCTCGGCGTCAACAACTTCCTCACCAAGCCCTTCACCGTTCCGGCTCTCAAAAAAGCGCTCGAAGCGATCATCGGCAAAATCGCGTGACGCAAATGAACGCAGCCATGAAACGAGTCCACATCATCCAAGGCGAGTATAGGGTGGTCGACGATCCCAGCGTCGTCCTCGCGACGGTGCTCGGCTCCTGTGTCGCCGCTTGCCTCCGGGACGCCGGCGCCGGCGTCGGAGGGATGAACCACTTCCTCCTGCCCGGCGACTTCACCTCGTCGCGCAATGGCGAGGCCGAGCGTTACGGCGTGCATCTCATGGAGCTGCTCGTCAACGGCCTGCTGAAGAAGGGCGCGCGCCGCGACCATCTCGAAGGAAAGCTGTTCGGCGGCGCGCGCATGATGGAAGGCCTCTCGGACATCGGCGCGCGCAACGCCGAATTCGCGAAGCGCTTTCTGAGGAACGAAGGCATCCGCCTCGTCGCCGAGCATCTCGGCGGCGACAGAGGGCGACGCGTCGAATACGAGCCCGTTTCGGGACGCGCGCGGCAGAGCCTTCTCTCCGGCCCGACGCCCAACGTCGCTCCGGCGCCGGTCGTCATGCCGAAGCTGCCGGCCGCGGGCTCACTGGAGCTGTTCTGATGACAGAGCCGAAGACGACCTCGCCCTGCGGCGCGCATGAGCGACCCCAACCGCTGGTCGAGGTCCTCTCCCGGCTGGCCACAGAGCTCCGCAACGCGGCCAAGGAGACAGACCGCCTCCATTGCCTCGTCGACGGCGTCGAATGGAGCAATCTCGAAGAGAAGCACGAGCTCATCCACTCGGCGCAGGCGATCGACTCGATCGAGCAGACGCTCTCGGGACTATCGGATTTCGTCTGCGCCCTCGCGGAGCTCGCGCCGGCGGATTGGCAGGTCTGCGGCGGCGCCGCGGCGCGCAGCGTCAAGCTCGCGGAGCTGGCGGCGCGCCTCGGCGATCACGACGACGACGGACGGACGGATCACCCCGCCGGCGAGCTGGAATTCTTCTGAGCGCGGCGCGCGCGCTCAATCGTCGTCGGCGAGCAGATCGCGCAGCTTGCGGCTCTTCGCCCATTGCGCCGCGTCCTCGACGGCGTTCTTGAACGCGCCGACGTCGACAGGCTCGCGCGCGCGATCCGAAGCGGTCTCCATCAGCCCTGCGGCGACGGACAGCAGCACGGTCGTCGCCGCCCGCAGGAAGGTCGCCCCGTCTCCCTTGGCGTCGTCCACCTCGGCCAGCAGGCGATTGGCGGCGCCGCGCAGCTCATAATCGAGCGTCTCCAAATCCCGACGCAGCTGCGGCGAGAGCTCGCGGCATTCGGCGATGGATATAGGGCCGAGCCCGCCCTGAGAGGGCGCCTCTGCGTCGCCGCCCGGCGAGGACGGCGGATCGACACGCGTCACGGCGACCTCCAAACGCTGACTTGCGACAGCCGCTCAATTCGAGCCCTATAGCATGGCTCCGCCAGAATCAATCCGCTGGACAACCGGTCGTTGCAGCCGCGTCGCCGCTTCGCCTCTCGCGTCACCGGAAGTCGGGTCCGCAGCGCTGCGCGTCCATCTGCGCATTGACGGCGTGCAGCTCGCCTTTGAGCCGCGCGATCTGCGGCTCGCGATCGTCGTCGAAGGGCGTGCCCATCGGCGTCGGAACGCCGAGCGTGCGCGTGCGATCGTCCGCGGCGAGCTGGTCCTGCGCCGAGCCGGCGAAGATCAGCGCCTGCGAGATGCGCGCGCGCCGCGCCACGAGCTGCGCGCAATCGGCGCCGACGAAGAGCGCCGGATCGACCGGCGCCGGCTCTATCTCCAACGTCGTCTTGGCGCAGGCCGAAAGGCCGAGCGCGGCCGCCAGCGCCACAGCGGCGCGGCGCGGAAGGATGCGGAGGAATGGCTTCGCTCTCATTGTCATGCGCGTTCAAAAATCCGTCCAGGCTCTGCTGCGACGGTCGCTCGCGCCGTGGCGCCGGTCGGGCGCTCCGACGCGACGCGGCTCGTAGACGCTTTCGCCGCACGAGGCGACGAGCCGCGGCCCACTCGCGCGCGCGTCCATGTCGCGGGCGATGCGGAAGCGCGAGATCATCTCGATCAGCCGCCGTGTCTTCTCGCTCAGCCCATGGCTGACGGCGGTGGTCTGCTCCGCCATAGCCGCGTTCTGCTGCGTGATCATATCCATCTGGCGGACAGAGCCATTCACCTCGTTCAGCGCGGCGGCCTGCTGGCGCGCGCGATCGGCGATCTCCGCCACCACGCCGTTGACGCGCGCGATCTCCTCGACGATATGCGACAAGGCTTCGCCCGTATCGCCGACGAGCGAGACGCCGCGGCCGATCTGCGCATTGGAGACCGAGATCAATGTGTCGATCTCCTTGGCCGCCTTGGCGCTGCGGCGCGCGAGATCGCGAATCTCCGCCGCCACCACGGCGAAGCCGCGTCCCGCCTCGCCGGCGCGCGCCGCTTCCACTCCCGCATTCAGCGCGAGAAGATTGGTCTGCGTCGCGATCGAGTCGATGACGCCGATGATCTGCGATATCTTCTTCGAGGATTGCTCGATATCGCCCATGGCGCCGATGGCCTGCTGCACGATGCCGCCGCTCGCCTGCGCCTCCGAGCTCATGTTGGAGACGATCTGCCGCGCATTGCCGGCGTCCTCCGCCGTTCGCGTGACCGTCTCGGTGATCTGCGCGAGAGCCGCCGCGGTCTCCTCGAGATTCGAGGCCTGGCTCTCCGTGCGCCGCGACAGATCATCGGCCGCGGCGACGGTCTCCTGCATGCCGGCGCCCAGCAGCCGCGTGCTGTCGGCCATCTCGCCGATCGCCTCCGACAATTGGCCGACGGCGGTGTTGAAATCCGTCTGCAGCCGGCGATAGGAGCCGGGAAACTCGTCGTTCAGCCGATAGCTCAGATCCTTTTCGGCGATCTTGGCCAGCCCGTCGCCGAGCAGCTGGACGATGCGCGCCTGGGTGGCGTTGGCCTCGGCGATGAGATTCTCATTGGCGCGATGCGCGAGGATCACCTGCCGAAGATTCACGAAAGCCTCGGCGAGCCGCCGCACGCTCTCGGAACAATCCTCGATCTCGAGCCGATAGGAGGTGTCGCCATCGGCGAGCCGGCGGACCGCCTCGGTAACGGCGGCGAGCGGGCGAACGATGCGCGTGCGCACGGCCACGCCGCCGAGAATGCAGAGCAGGCCGATGAGAACCGGCCCGACGAAGAGCGCCGCCAATCTCGGATCGCGCGTCGCCTCCAGGCGACCGGCGAACAGGCTCCAGCTCGCGACGGCCTGCGCGAATGCGATGGCGGCGATGGCGGACAGCAGCGCGGCCGACCGCATTCGCAACCCCCTCGGAATAATAGCGCGCAAGCCGATCACCCTTTTAATTTGCGCTCATCCGCAAGCAATTATTCGCGACGCGCCGGAAGCGCGCGCAGACGCGGCCATTCGACCGCGCCCCGCGCGACATGGCGCGGGCGACAGAGAATCCTGACCCGCCGCCAGAAGCCAAAATGGCTCAGCCGACGTTAAGTTAAGGTTAATAGAAGCCTACTTCTGCGTGTCGGCCAGCGCCGTGGCCCGCGTGCTCGCGAGCGCCTTCTCGATCTCGGGAAGCAAGGTCTCTTCCAGAGCCTGCCGGGTCAAAGGCCCGACGAACTTATAGGCGATGGCGCCGTCGCCGCGGATGATGAAGGTCTCCGGCACGCCATAGACGCCGAAGTCGATCGCGACGCGCCCGGCGAGATCGACTCCGATCGCCGCGAAAGGATTGCCGACCTCCTCGAGGAAGCGCAGCGAATTGGCCGGCTCGTCCTTATAGGCGAGGCCGGCGAGCGCGACGCCCTTTTGCGCGAGCGCGGGATCCTTGGCGAGGGCCAGCAATTGCGCGTGCTCCGCCCGGCAGGGCGCGCACCAGGAGGCGAAGACATTGACGACGCTGACGCGGCCCTTGCGCAGATCGTCGCCGGTGAGGCCGCCGACGCCCGCGAGTCCCGGCAGAGCGGGAAGCGTGAATTGCGGCGCCTGCTTGCCGATGAGCGCCGAAGGCAGGCGCGAGGCGTCGCCCGCGAAGAGGCGCACGAGAAAGAGGCCCGCCAGCGCCACGAAGACGACGAGCGGCAGGAACAGCGCCAGCCGGCTGCGCGGCGCGGAATCTTCGGCGCTCACAGCGTCTCCCCTCGCGCGGCCGAGCCGTTCTTCTCCAGCCGCGCCAGCTCGGACGAAAGACGTCGATGCTCGAGCAGAATGCGAAAGGCGATGATGAGGATGGTCGCGGCGGTCAGGCCATAGGCCAGGAGAATATAGCCCCAATGCTCGTCGGTCACTGCGCCGGCTCCAGCAATTGTCCAGAAGCGCCGCCGTCTTCTCCGGCGGCGGCGATCTGCAGCGCCAGCCGCGCGACGCGCCGGCGCAAAATCTCGTTGCGGATCGCCATCAGATGCAGCGCCAGGAACAGCGCCGTCGCGCCGAGCGCCATGATGAGCAGCGGCCACAGCATGGAGGCGGCGATGGTGGGTCCACCGGCGCGCAGCACAGAGGCCGGCTGATGCAGCGTGTTCCACCAATCGACGGAGAATTTGATGATCGGAATATCGACGAAGCCGACCAGAGTCATGATCGCCGCTATGCGCGCGCCGCGCGGAGAGTCTTCCATCGTCTGGCGCAGCGCGATGAGGCCGAGATAGAGCAGGAAGAGGATCAGCATGGAGGTGAGACGCGCGTCCCACACCCAATAGGTCCCCCACATGGGCTTGCCCCAGAGCGAGCCGGTCACGAGGCAGATGAAGGTGAAGGCGGCGCCCAGCGTCGCGGCGGTCTTTTGCGCGGCGTCGGCCAGAGGATGGCGCCAGACCAGCACGCCGAGCGAGGCGGAGGTCATGACCACATAGGCGAACATGGCGAGCCAGGCGGCCGGCACATGAATATACATGATCTTGACCGTCTCACCCTGCTGATAATCGGCCGGCGAGACGAAGAAGACGAGATAGAGGCCGAGGCCGAGGAGCAGCGCGCTCACGCCGCCGAGCCAGGGCAGGACGCGCTGCGTCAGCCGCAGGAAGACGGCGGGATTGGCTAAGGACGAAAACGCGATCATGACGGCCTGCGGAACGAGACGCGACGGGCGGACAGGGAAGCGCCCTCTCCGCCCGATCGATCGGTTGGAAGTCGATCAGTTAGAAGCCTTGGGCTTCGACGAGTCGGACGGCTTCGACTGGTCGGCGGCGCTCTGCGGCTTGAACTTGCCGTGCAGAATCTCGACCGCGGCGATCAGCTGCTTGTCCTTCTTGGGGTCCGGCGGCACATAGGCCTGCGAGCCGCTCTTCTCGTCCTCGCCATTCTTCAAATGGCCCTTGAGCGAGGCCTCGCCCTTGGTGTCGTCCTTGCCCTTCAGCTCGTCCGGCACGTCCTGCAGCAGGTTGATGTCGGGATCGATGCCCTTGGCCTGGATCGAGCGGCCGGACGGCGTGTAGTACCGCGCCGTGGTCAGGCGCAGCGCGCCATTATTGCCGCCGAGCGGAATGATGGTCTGCACCGAGCCCTTGCCGAAGGAGCGCGTGCCGAGAATGGTGGCGCGCTTGTGATCCTGCAGCGCGCCGGCGACGATCTCCGACGCCGAGGCCGAGCCGCCGTTGATGAGCACGACCACCGGCTTGCCGCGCGAGATGTCGCCGGCCGCCCGCGCATTGTAGCGCTGCGTCTCATCGGCGGTGCGGCCGCGCGTCGAGACGATCTCGCCATGGTCGATGAAGCTGTTGACCACCTGGATCGACTGGTCGAGCAATCCGCCCGGATTGTTGCGCAGATCGACGATATAGCCCTTGAGCTTGTCGCCGGGCATCTCCTGCTGGAACTTCTGGATCGCGGTGCGCAGCCCGTCCGAGGTCTCCTCGTTGAACTGGGAGATGCGGATATAGCCGATATCCTCGTCCTCCTTATGCGAGCGCACGGATTTGATATGGATCTCGGCGCGCGTGAGCTTGACCTCGATCTTCTCCTTGTCCTTGCCGCGCAGGATGGTGAGCTTCACCGGCGTATTGATCTGGCCGCGCATCTTGTCGACGGCCTGATTGAGCGAGAGCCCCTGCACATTGTCGTCGTCGATGGCGAAGATGAGATCGCCGGACATGATGCCGGCCTTGGACGCGGGCGTATCGTCGATCGGCGTCACGACCTTCACCAGGCCGTCCTCCTGCGTCACCTCTATGCCGAGGCCGCCGAACTTGCCCTCGGTCTGTGTCCGCATGTCCTTGAAGCCCTTGGCGTCGAGGTAGCTCGAATGCGGATCGAGCGAGGTGAGCATGCCGTTGATCGCCGATTCGACGAGCTTCTGCTCGTCGGGCCTCTCGACATAATCGGCGCGCACCTTGTCGAAGACATCGCCGAAGAGGCTCAGATTTTTATACGTGTCGGCGGCGGCGGCGAAGGCCGGGGAGCCGATCAATACGCGCGCATGCTGTCCGAGCGTGGCGCATCCCGCCCCGATGACGATTCCCGTTATGATCAATGAGGCCTTGCGCATCATCCGCCAACCTTCTGAAGTTCCGGCTTCGCCCACCATGGGCCCGGATCGATGGACGTTCCGTCCTTGCGAAACTCTACATAGAGAATGGGCTGTTTCGCGCCGATAGCAATGGCCGCCGCAGTCCTGACGGCGCCGCCGCCCATGTTCGCCACCGGCTCGCCGGCGAGGACGAATTGTCCCACGGCGACGGAGATCTGGTCCATTCCGGCCAAGGTCACATAATAGCCGGCGCCGGCGTTGATGATCAAGAGTTGACCGTAGGATCGGTAGCGCCCCGCAAAAACCACCCAGCCGTCGCTGGGCGCGGTGACGACCGCGTTTTCGCGGGCCGCGATAGAGACGCCCTTCTCGGTCGCGCCCTGGCCGTCCGAGGCGCCGAAGCGCTTGACGATGCTCCCCGCCGAAGGCAGCGCCAATCGACCTTTCAGATCGGCGAAGGCGACGGCTGGAGCGAGACGGGCGGGGTCCTTGAAGGGCGCCGCCAGCGCCTTGGCGCGGCTGTCCAGCGACATTGCGGCGTCGGCCGCGGCGCGCTCCGCGTCCGCCCGCCGCGCCGCTTCCGCCGCGCGCGTGGCCGCGTCCACCTCGCTCTCCATGCGGGCGATCAGCTCTTTGAGGCTCGTCGCCTTGGAGGCCAGATTGCGCGCCCGCTCGGCCTCGAAATCCAGCGCGCTCTGCGCGAGCATCAGCGCCTTCTGCCGCGTCTCCACCAGAGCCGAGAGGCGGACGCGCTCCTCCTTCAAATGCTCGAGCTCGGCGATGAGGCTCGTTCTCTCCGCCTCTATACGCCCACGCAGCGCGATGAGATCGGAGAGGTCGGTCTTGAGCGTCTCCACCTCGGCGCGCATCTGCGGCAGCACGGAGCCGAGCAGCATGGCGGCGCGAATGCTCTCCAATATATCCTCGGGCTTGGCCAGCAGCGCCGGCGGCGGCTTGCGCCCCATGCGCTGCAGCACGAGCAGCACCTCGCCGATCAGCGCGCGGCGGCTGGCGAGCGATTTGACCAGCGCCTGCTCGCTCCGCACCGAGGCCTCGAGCTTGGCGCTCACCTCCTCGACGCGCTTCTCCAGCACGCCGACCCGCTGCGCCGCATCGATCAGCGCTGCGTTGAATTTCGTGCGATCGGCGCGCAGCGTCTCGATTTCCGTCTCGATCTTGCGACGGCTCTTGGCGGAGACGGTGATCGTGTCCTCGAGGCTGCGCAGCTCCGAGCGTTTTCCAGAAATATCGGGAGAATCCGCATTGTCGGCCGCGTCCCGCGTCTCGGCGACCGGCGTCGGCCTCAGCGTCGTCGTCGCAATGGCGCCGCGCAGATGCTCGCCCCGCGCGGGCTCGGCGACAGTCGTCAATGCGAGACAAAGGGCGGGAAGACAGACGACGGGAAACGAGGCCCCCGGCTCCCGACGCTCCGCTCTCCGCATAATCCCGCCGCTCGCCCCATGCCTCATGAACGGCGTTCCGCTCCGCCCGCAACTCTTTGCGCCCGCCGGAAGCCGGCGTGCGAATCTCGCTGCAGTTTGGCTATTCAATAGCGTCCATATTGCGGCGAAGCCGTCGCCTAGAGCGCCATCCGATCCAATCGGATCGGATGGCGCTCTAGATTCTTTCGTTGGAAGCGAATTCTGATCGATCGAACGATTCCGTTCGATCGGAAAGCGCTAGCGGCGCGGCGACAGCAGGAAATCGACGCCGCTCCCGCTTTCGCCCTCCGGCGCGCCCTTGGCGACCGGCTTGCCGCTCTCGCCGGCGACGGAGAGGCGCGCGCGCTCGACGCCCATGCGGCCGAGATAATCGACGACGCGGGCGGCGCGGTCCCGCGCCTTCTCGCGCTCGGCGCGGTCGCCGCCCTCGGCGCGCACGCGCACGTCGACCTCGGTCTGCGGGCAGCGCTGCAGCAGGCCGACGGCCTTGTCCAGCGCTCCGGTCGCGCCGCGCCGCACGCCGGCGCCACGCTTGGCGAAGCGCACAGGCTCGCTGGCGAGCGCGGCGCTCAGCGCCTTCTGGCAGCTCGCGAGGTCCAGCTCGCCGCTGGCGGGAACCGTGGCGCTCGGCTCCTCCCCCGCCGCCGCCGGCTTCGGCAAATTGGACGGCTTGCCGAGTTCTGAAGGCTTGACGACCTCCGACGGCTTGGCGGGTTCCGAAGGCTTGGCGGGTTCCGAAGGCCTGGTAGGTTCCGAAGGCTTGGCGGACAGCTCGGCCGGCGCCGAAGGCTTGCCCATCTCCGCCTTTCCGCCGGCTTCATATTTCTTGCCGGCTTCCACCGCGCCGGCCGGCTCGGAGGGCGGAGCGCCTATGGAGGGTCGCGCCAGCTCCGGCGCGGCGGCGGATGGCGTCGAAGGCGCCGGCCTCACCCCTCCCCGGCCCTGCTCCTTCGGCTCGAGCGCAGACTTAGGCGCCACGACCGAACCGCCATTCGGCGCTCGCGGCTGACCATTCTGCGCCGGCGGCCCGGCGGCGCCATTGGGCGCGGCCGGCTCGTCCTCGCGGGCGGCGCGGCGCGTAATGGCGGCGTTCTCGTAATTTTTGGCGGCCGCGCCGGTCAGCGCGTCCACATCGGCGATTCCCCGCACGCCTGGAATATGGGCGATCTCCTCCGCCGCGGCGGCGCGATTGGGCGCATTGCGCGGCAGCAGGACGTCACGGCCGGCGACGTCGAGATAGGCGGGATCGCCGCCGATCTTCTCGATCGCGCTCGCCGCCTTGCGCCGCAGATCCTGCTCCATGGAACGTCCGGCCAGAATGCCGGCGCCGAGCCAGATGAGCGCCAGCGGAACGAGGCCGAGCGCCCAGCCCTCATTATCCCGCAGCGAATGCCGCCCGATGAGCGCGCCGACCAGCGCGCCGAGAAGAAAGGCCGGGAACAGCAGCAGCGCCGTCTCCAGCCAGAAGCCGGAGCGCCCCGGCAGCAGCCCGAGCATCGCCACCGGCAGGCCCGCGGCGAAAGCGAGGGCGAACCACACCAGCCAGCCGGCGACCGGCCCGCGCTCGGAGCGGCGCGCGATGGAGAGCGCCGTCGCGATCCCGACCGCGAAGGCCGAGACGCCCCAGGCCCAGAAATGCGTGAGGAGATATGTCATGGCGCTCGCATGGTCCGGCCTGCGCGAGATTGCGTCACGGCCCTATCTTTGGCAAGGCTCGGGCTTTCATCGGGAGAGGCGCGTGACGCGGACATTTTCATTCCCCCTTCTGCTCGTCGCGACTCTGGCCGCCGCGCCGGCCGCGGCGCTCGACGCGGGCGGGGAAGCGCGAGCGCAAATCCTGCCCGTCGAGCGGACGCCCTTTCATGTGCCGGCCTTCCGCAATGAGGCGGTCGCCATGCTGAATGTGCTGCTGCCGCCGCATCGCGTCGCGCCCTATCACGAGCATTCGCGCGATTTCGCCTATGTGGTGGTGCGCGAGAGCCCGACCCTCGTCCAGAATTGGGGCGATCCCGCGCCGACGTCGATCCGTTGGTCCCGCGGCGCGGTGGGCTTCGGCGCTTTTTCCAAACAGAGCCTCACTCACAGAGCCGAAAATGTCGGGGATGCGCCGCTGAGCATCGTCGGCTTCGAGATTTTGCAGAAGGCGCCGCTCGGCCGCACGCCCTCGGAGCGGCCCGCCGCCTTTGCGCAGATCATCGACAATGAGCGCCTGCGCGGCTGGCGTCTCGCGCTGAAGCCGGGCGAGTCGACGCCGGCCTTCACGCAGACCGCGCCCGGCGTGCGGATCGTGGTGGAGGGCGGCGAGCTGATCGAGACGGATGCGGAGGGCGCCGGGCAGAACATGGCCTTGCAGCCGGGCGATTTCCAATGGCGCGACGCCGGCCCGGCCCGCGCGCTGCGCAACGCCGGCGCGACGACGATAGAGATGGTGGAATTCGAGGTGAAGTGAAGGTTCAGAATTACCGCGTAAACCGCAGCGCCGCGAACAACAGCCCACCGACAGCGAGCTGCGTCACCACCATCCAGCGCAGGATTTCGACCTTCAGATTGGCCGAGCTCGTGTCGATCTTGGCTTCGAGACGGTCCATGTCGGACCTGATCTTTGTCTCGAGCCGGTCGATGTCGGATTTCGACGCGACGCCGTCGCGCAAGGCGACATCCAGCGCCTCGGCGTGAGCGCGCGCCTCCTTCTCGTCGACGCCGGCTTCCCTCAGGCGATCGACATAGGCGAGGCGGTCGAAAACAAAGGCGGCGGAACTCATGTGCGAAAGATAGGCTCGCGTCGAAGGGAAGGCAAATTATTCGCCGCGGAGAACGACCGGAGCCGCCCTCACACCCGCATCGGCATCAGCACATAGAGCGCGCTCGCGCCGTCGCGGTCCTGGATCAGCGTCGGCGAGCCGGGATCGGCGAGGCGGAACAGCGCCGTGTCGCTGTCGAGCTGATCGGCGATATCGAGCAGATAGCGGGAGTTGAAGCCGATATCGATCGGCGGGCCGTCGTAATCGGCCTCGATCTCCTCCACCGCCGAGCCTTGATCGGGATTGGTGACGGACAGCACCAGCTTGCCTTCGGAGAGCGCCAGCTTCACCGCGCGGCCACGCTCGGAGGAAATGGTGGAGACGCGATCCACCGCCTCGCGGAAGACGCCGCGTTCGACGGTGAGACGCTTGTCGTTATTGGCCGGAATGACGCGGCCGTAATCGGGGAAAGTGCCGTCGATGAGCTTGGTCGTCAGCACGGTCTCGCCGAAGGAGAAGCGCATCTTATTGGTCGAGAGCTCGATCGCCACGGCGCCATCGGCGTCCTCGACGAGGCGCAGCACCTCGGCGACCGCCTTGCGCGGCAGGATCACGCCCGGCATTCCCGCCGCGCCGGCCGGCGCCGGCAGCTCGACCCGCGCGAGGCGATGGCCGTCCGTCGCCACGGCGCGCAGCAGCTGATGGCCCTCCACCTCGGTCGCATGCAGGAAGATGCCGTTGAGATAATAGCGCGTCTCCTCGCTGGAGATGGCGAATTGCGTCTTCAGAATCAGCTTTTTGAGGTCCGCCGGCGCGAGCGAGAAGCTGTGCGTGAACTCGCCCGAGGTGACGTCGGGAAAATCGCTCTCCGGCAGGCTCTGCAGATTGAAGCGCGAGCGGCCCGAGCGCAGCGTCAGCTGGCCTTGCTCGCCGCTTCCCTCGATAGAGACCTGCGCGCCCTCCGGCAGCTTGCGGACGATATCATAAAGCGTATGAGCCGGCAGAGTGGTGGCGCTCGGCTGGCCGACGTCGGCGGGGACCTTCTCGGTGATCTCGAGATCGAGATCCGTGGCCTTCAGCAGCAGCGCTCCGGCCGAAGCGTCGATGAGCACATTGGCGAGGATCGGAATGGTCGTGCGCCGCTCCACCACTCTGTGAACATGTCCGAGGGCGCGCAATAGCGCCGCTCTCTCGATGGTGACTTTCATTGCGCTCGATCCATGCCGCGTTTTTCATAGCAAGGGCGGGATTTTCGCAAGACGCGGCGAATAGCGCAAGGGCCGCGGCGCTCTGTGCATAAGTTCCTATTGCGGCGAAGCGCGGCGCCCCTCTTTGCTTAACCGGCCCTTAAATCGACAGCATTAAAGCTAGTGTCGGCGTCGGCCGCGCGCATTACGGCGCGGCGCAGAGGAAAACCGAGGCGGCGGACCCCATGGCGCGCGAGAAACAACGCCGCGAACCGCGTTTCGACGGCGACGGGAGCGGCGACCTTCGCGCCGACCCGCGAGAGGATCGCATGGCGAAACCCAAACGCAAGGGCAAAAGCGCGCCGCCGCCGGAGGACGATCCGGGCGACGCTCCGCCGGCGCGCGCCGCCAAGCCGAAAAAAACCAGGAGGGGCGGCGGCTTCGGCCTCGGCGGCCTCGTCTATTGGGGCGCCGTGCTCTCCATCTGGGGCGTGATCGGCGTCGGCGGCCTCTTCATCTATCATGCGGCGCAGCTGCCGCCGATCGACACTCTGGCTGTGCCCAAGCGGCCGCCCAATATCGCCATTCTGGCGTCGAACGGCGAATTGCTGGCCAATCGCGGCGACACGGGCGGCGCCGCGGTGCGGCTCGGCGATCTGCCGCCCTATCTGCCCAAGGCCTTCGTCGCCATAGAGGACCGCCGCTTCTATTCCCATTGGGGCGTCGACCCCATCGGCATCGCCCGCGCGCTGACGCGCAATGTCACCGGCCGCGGCGGCATGCAGGGCGGCTCGACGCTCACCCAGCAGCTCGCCAAGAATTTGTTCCTCACGCAGGAGCGCACCATCACGCGCAAGATTCAGGAGGCGATCCTCGCCCTCTGGCTCGAGCACAAATATTCGAAGGACCAGATTCTCGAGCTCTATCTCAACCGCGTCTATTTCGGCTCCGGCGCCTATGGCGTGGAGGCGGCGGCGCAGCGCTATTTCGGCCATGGCGCGAGCCAAGTGACGCTCGCGGAGGCGGCCGTTCTCGCCGGCCTGATGAAGGCGCCGAGCAAGCTCGCGCCGGATCGCAACCCCGAAGGGGCGACCGAGCGCGCGGCGCAGGTGGTGACGGCGATGGCGCAGGAGGGCCATATCACCGAGGCGATGGCCAAGCTCGCCCTCGGGCGCCCGGCCGTGGCGCATCGCGAGCGCGGCGCCGGCTCCATAAATTACGCCGCCGATTATGTGATGGACATGCTCGACGACACGATCGGCGCCATCGACCAGGACATTGTCGTGACGACAACGCTGGATCGCAAGCTCCAGGAAGTCGGCGAGAAATCGATCGCCGAGGAGCTCGACAAGAAGGGCGACAAATTCGGCGTCAGCCAGGGCGCTCTGGTGGCGCTCGACCCCAATGGGGCCATTCGCGCGCTGGTCGGCGGCCGCAATTACGCCGAGAGCCAGTTCGACCGCGCCGTTTCCGCCAAACGGCAGCCGGGCTCGGCCTTCAAGCCTTTCGTCTATCTCGCCGGGCTCGAGCATGGTCTCACGCCGGACACGGTGCGCGAGGACGGGCCGATCAATGTGAAAGGCTGGCAGCCGGAGAATTACAGCCACGAATATTTCGGCCCGGTCACGCTCACCAAGGCGCTGGCGCTGTCGCTCAACACAGTGGCGGTGCGCGTCGGCCTCGAGGTAGGGCCGAAAACGGTAGTGAAGACCGCGCATCGGCTCGGCGTCGCCTCCGAGCTGCAGCCCAACGCCTCCATCTCGCTCGGCACGTCGGAGGTGACGCCGCTCGAGCTGGTCACGGCCTATGCGCCCTTCGCCAATGGCGGCGTCGGCGTGCAGCCGCATATCATCGTCAAGGTCCGCACCGCCGGCGGCAAGCAGCTCTACGCCCGCAAAGGCTCTAGCAATGGCCGCGTGATCGAGCCGCAATATGTGGCGATGATGAACACGATGATGGAGGAGACGCTCTCCACCGGCACGGCGCGCAAGGCGGAGCTGCCGGGCTGGCGCGCCGCGGGCAAGACCGGCACCAGCCAGGATTTCCGCGACGCTTGGTTCGTCGGCTACACGCCGCATCTGGTCGCCGGCGTCTGGCTCGGCAATGACGATAATTCGCCGACGAAGAAGGTCTCGGGCGGCAATCTGCCGGTCGAGGTCTGGAGCCGCTTCATGAAGGCGGCGCATCAGGGCGTGCCAGTCGCGGCCCTGCCCTCCGGCTCCTGGCGCTCGCCCTCCACGGCGGAGAGCGCCTCGCCCATCGCGCCGCTGCTCGATTTCTTCTCCTCCGACCCAGAGCCCGAGCCGCCCAAGCCCTCGCGTCGCCGGCAGGCCCGCGACGAGGAGGAGGATAGCGCGACCGGCTCGGTCCATGGGCTGGAGGCGCTGCTGCCGCCGGCCGATATTCCGAACCAGGCCCCGGCCCCGGCGCGCCGGCGCGCGCCCGCCCGCGAGGAGAAAAACATATTCGAGAAGCTGTTCGGCGGCTGAGGCTTATCGACCTCCTCAAATTGTGAGACGCGCGGCACAACAATTGCGAAGCTCGGGGCGAGAACCTGTCCCGCATGTCGCTTTTGTCGCAAAAGCGGCGTGCATTTCGCAAAGTGGAGAAAGCGATATGAGACTGGCGGAGGCTTTCGCTTCGGCGACGCTCGACGATATCAAGGCGGCGCTCGATGGCGGCAAACTGGTTCTGTATTCGACCGGACGTCCGATCGGACCGGACCATAAGATCACCCGTAGCGAGGTGATGGCGACCTTCACCTTCCAGTCTCCCGCTTTCGGCCCGGACGCCGCCGACGGCTCCGCCGCGCCGCTGTTCGCCGAAGCCACGGTCATCGCCAGCGGCATCGGCACGCCCGGCTGGGCGCGGCTCTCCAAGGCCGACGGCACGGCGGTCGTCGATCTCTCGGTCGGCCCCGGCAATACGGAGATCAAGCTGGCGAGCGTTTCCGCCACCAAGGATTTCCCCATCACCATCACGGCGCTGAAATTCCTGCCGGCCGAGTCGGTCGAATGGAACAAGACCGAGTTCGGTCACGCCTTCCTGACCAATCACGAGAATCCGTTCCGCAAGGTCTCGGTTCGCGGCTGATTTCCGCTTGAAAGGTAGCGACGCCGTCTCGGCCCGACGGCGTCGTTCTCGCGCGGTCCACCGACGCATTCCCGGCGTCCGCGGACCGCGCCTTCTCGTTGCGCCTATGCGTCTATGTCGGCGAGCCAGCGCGCGATGAAACGCCGGCTGCGCTCGGCGAGGCCAGGCGCTTTGGCCGCAGCGGCGGCGCGCAGCCCGGCGATGGAGACGCCGGCGGCGGAAAGCTCGGCCGTATGGCCGATGAGCCAGCGCTCGAGCCCGTCCTTCTCCGCCTCTGGATGAAACTGCAGCGCGAGGCCGCGTCGCCCCACGGCGAAGGCCTGACGCGGATAGAGCGCCGAAGAGGCGAGCAGGGCCGCGCCATCCGGCAGGTCGAAAGTGTCGCCGTGCCAATGCAGCACGTCCGCGTCCGGCTCGACCAGAGCGGCGAGCGCGCTCTCGCGTCCCGCCTGCGTCAGGCTTATCGGCGCAAAGCCGATTTCCTTGCCGGCGCCGCCCGGATAGACGCGGGCCCCGAGCGCCGCCGCCATCAGCTGGCCGCCGAGACAAACGCCGAGCGTCGGCGCGTCGCGCCCGAGCCGCCCGCGCAGCAGCGCCGCCTCATCCGTCAGAAACGGATAGTCTTCTGTCTGATAGACGCCGATCGGCCCGCCGAGCACGATGAGAAGATCGGCGTCGGGCGCCTCGGCCGGGATCGGCTGCATCCCCGCCTCGACATAGCGGATCGAATAGCCCGCCGCGGCGATCGGCTCGGCGAAGCTGCCGAGATCCTCGAAGGCGAGATGGCGTATGACGAGCGCGGTCTTCATCGTTTCCTCGCAGGACGGAATGCGGATCGGCGCAGTCTAGGCCGCCGCCGATCACGCAGAAAGGTCCAGAATGGAGACGATGACGGGACCGCGAAAAGCTCAGTCAGCGGTGATCACGACCTCGGGATAGACGTCGTTCTCCTCGCGATCGAGGCCGTCCTCCTCGGCAATGGTCACGCCGGCGAGACAGACCTCATTGTCGTCTATGACCACCTCGACCTTCTCGAGCTGCGCGCCGACGCAGGGACCGTCATTGCAGACGCCGGTCGGAATGTCGAATTGCGCGCCATGCTTGCCGCAGAGCAGGAAGCGCTGCGTCGGGTCCAGGAAGGATTTCGGCTCGAAATCGAGCCGGCTGCCCTGATGCGGGCAGCGGTTGACATAGCCATAATATTTGCCGACGTGACGCACGATGACGACCGGGAAGGGCACGGTCTTGCCCTCGTCATTGACGCGGGCCAGCACATAGCCGACGGCCCGGCGTTTTGCGACATCATTCACATGGCAAACGGCGAAGATTTCGCGTGTCGGCTCTTCCATACCGTTCCTCCTCGGAATCGCTACAAAGTCGGGAAGAGCGAAGCAATCTCGGCGCCGGAACGGGCCTCAGCCCTGCCGGCCGTCGGGAAGCGGCCGCGGAACCGGCGCCTCATTCGGCCCCTCTCCTCCTCCACGCCGAGCATATTCGGCCGCAATGTCGGCGACCGCGGCATGGAGCGCCTTTTCGCTCAGCACATTCAGCCGCGACTCCAGGCCTTGGATTCTGGCCTGCAGCTCGGCCTCGGCCTTTATCCTCTCCCGCTCGATGCGATCGATCTTGTCGCTCTGCCGCTCGAGCAAGCGCTTGAACTCATCGATCGATTCTTTCGTGTATTGCCGCAACCCGTCGAATTGGACCCTCGTCGTCACCATGTCGGCATAGAGATCGGCGAGCTTCTTCGCGCCTACGAACACCCGGCCAAACATGTCGGCGCTCTTTCGATATCAATTGAAATTCTTTGCCCAATTAATTGAAACTCTTCGCCCAAGCCGCGTAGCTGCGCAGCTCCTCTCGATATTCCTGCATCGATTTCGCGAGCTTATGCACTTGATCGGAGATCGCCGCGATTTCCGCCTTTCGGACAGGCGTCGGCTCATTCAGCCGCTCGGGCGCGCCGACGGCTGATCGCGCCATCGCCAGAGCGAAGCCTTCGCGCTCGAGCCGCAGCGCCTGGGGAAACACACTCGATAGGAGTCGCACGGAATTGGCGGTGTCGACCAGCATGGCGAGCAGGTCGGGGGCGAGCTCCTTGCGCCCCTCATCCGTATCATAAGCCCGGCGATCCGCCTCGAGCGAATGGAAAGAGGAAAGGAGAAGACCGATACGGACGTCTTCCAGACAATCGCCGAGATGCTTTTCCAGCCGCTCGATCGAGCGAAGCAGATGAGGGGCTGCAGCGGCTTCGACGAGACGCTTTCGAAGCTCTGCTGTCTTGCGCTTCGCCTCCGCGTGCAGATCGATCGCGATTTCGCGGTCGACCGACCATGCGTCGTCAGCAGGCGCTGTGACCGTGAAATCCCAAAAAGCGGCCTGTCGCGAGGCGTCGGTCATGAAACTACCCTTTGGACCCTCGGGCCAAAAACGTCGCTTCAGATAGGCTACACCAAGCGAGCGTCAGCCTCAATGGAGGCTGACGGTCTGCAGCTGCTGCTGCCAGGCGTTGGCGAGGGCGCCCTCTTCCGTGTCGGCGAGGACGATCGGCGTGCCGTCCGCGCCGAGCAGCGCGAAAAGCGTCAGGCCGGGCTCTATGGCCGGAGCCTGAGGGTAGAGCCGCTTGACATCCTCCGAGCTCATCGTCCGCACATAGGCGATCGCTCCATCGCCCAGATGCGCGAATTGCTCGGGGGTCAGCAGGGGGATTCTTCTCTCGGTCGCGGTCTTGACTTCCATCTCACCTCCTCGGCGGTCGTATCGACCCGCCCGGCGGACGCCTACTCATCGTAGCACGGGAGATATCTGTGCATCGGGACGGCGGATTTTGAGGGCGCCGTCCCAGATTTTTTCGCGAAACCGTCACAAATCAAGGACGAGGCGCGACGGGTCCTCGAGCTGCTCCTTGACCCGCACCAGGAATGTCACCGCTTCCTTGCCGTCGACGATGCGATGGTCATAGGAGAGCGCGAGATACATCATCGGGCGGACCTCGATCTTGCCGGCGATGACGACCGGCCGCTCCTCGATCTTATGCATGCCCAAAATGCCGGATTGCGGCGCATTGAGAATGGGCGTCGACATCAGCGAGCCGTAAATGCCGCCATTAGAGATGGTGAAGGTGCCGCCGGTCAGATCGTCGAGATCGAGCCTTCCCTCGCGCGCCTTCCTGCCGAAATCGCCGATCGCCTTCTCGATCTCGGCGACGCTCATGCGATCGGCGTCGCGCACCACCGGCACGACGAGGCCTTTGTCCGTGCCCACGGCGACGCCGATATGGCAGTAGTGCTTGTAGATGACGTCGGCGCCGTCGATCTCGGCGTTGACGGCCGGCACTTCCTCCAGCGCCTTGCAGCAGGCCTTCACGAAGAAGCCCATGAAGCCGAGCTTCACCTGATGCTTCTTCTCGAACAAATCCTTGTAGCGATTGCGCAGCGCCATCACCGCGGACATGTCGACCTCGTTGAAGGTGGTCAGCATGGCGGCGTTGGACTGCGCCTCCTTGAGGCGCTTGGCGATGGTCTGGCGCAGGCGCGACATGCGCACACGCTCCTCGCGGGCGGCGTCGGCCGGCGGGGCGGCCGGGCGCGGCGCCGGCGGGGCGATCGCCGGCTCGGGAACGGACGCGGGGCGCGCCGCGAGGGCGAGAACATCGCCCTTCAGCACCTGCCCCTGCTTGCCGGAGCCGATGATTCCCGAAAGATCGACGCCCTGCTCTTTCGCGATCTTGGCCGCGGACGGCGCCGGCGGACGAGCCGGCGCAGCGGCGGCTGCGGGCGCCGGAGCGGCTGGCGGCGGCGGCGCGACGATGGGCTCGGCGGGAGCCGGACGCGGCGCGGCAGCGGCGCCTTCGGCGATCTGCCCCAGCAGCGCGCCGGGCGTGACCGTCTCGCCATCCTTGGCGACGACATCAGTCAGCACGCCGGCGGCGGGGGCGTTCACCTCGAGCGTTACCTTGTCGGTCTCGAGCTCGACCAGCGCCTCATCCGCCGCGACGGCGTCGCCCGGCTTCTTGAACCAGCGGCCGATCGTCGCCTCGCTCACCGACTCGCCCAGGGTCGGAACGCGAATTTCCGTCATGATCACTCCGCCGCGAGAGAAATGCGCGTCGCAAAGGCCTCGTCGAGGAAGGCCCGCAGCTGCGCCTGATGCTTGGACATAGTGCCCGCCGCCGTCGAGGCCGAAGCCGGCCGGCCGATGTAGCGAGCGCGTTTGGACTTGCCGCCGACCTGCGTCAGCACCCATTCGAGATAAGGCTCGACGAAGGACCAGGCGCCCATGTTCTTCGGCTCTTCCTGGCACCAGAAGATATCGGCCTGCTTGAAGCGCGACATCATCGTCACCAGCCCCTTCAGCGGGAAGGGATAGAGCTGCTCGACGCGCAGGAGATAGACATCGTTGACGCCGCGCGACTCGCGCTCCTCCAAGAGATCGTAATAGACCTTGCCGGAGCACAGGATCACGCGCGCGATCTTGTCGTCGGGCGCCAGGCGGAATTTGTCGGAGGGCTGCAATTCCGCGTCGTCCGAGATGAAGCGATGGAACATCGTCCCCTCGCCCATCTCCTCGAGCCGCGAGACGCAGCGCTTATGGCGCAGCAGCGACTTCGGCGTCATCAGCACCAGCGGCTTGCGAATGTCGCGATGCAGCTGCCGACGCAGAATGTGGAAGTAGTTCGCCGGCGTCGAGCAATTGGCGACTTGCAGATTATCCTCCGCGCAGAGCTGCAGATAGCGCTCGAGCCGCGCGGAAGAATGCTCCGGCCCCTGCCCCTCATAGCCATGCGGCAGCAGGCAGACGAGGCCGGACATGCGCAGCCATTTGCGCTCGCCGGCGGAGAGGAACTGATCGAAGACCACCTGCGCGCCATTGGCGAAATCGCCGAATTGCGCCTCCCACAGAACCAGCGAGCGCGGCTCGGCGAGCGAATAGCCATATTCGAAGCCGAGCACAGCCTCTTCCGAGAGCATCGAATTGATGACCTCGAAACGCCCCTGCCCGACGCCGACGTGATCGAGCGGCAGATAGCGGGCTTCGTCCTCCTGATCGATCAGCACGGAATGGCGCTGCGAGAAGGTGCCGCGCTCGCTGTCCTGGCCGGAGAGGCGGACATTATAGCCCTCCGCCAGCAGCGAGCCGAAAGCCAGCGCCTCCGCCGTCGCCCAATCTATGCCGGCGCCGCTCGAGATCGCCGTGCGGCGCGCATCGAGAAAGCGCTGAATGGTGCGGTGAATGTGGAAATTCTCGGGAACCTTGGTCAGCTCCACGCCGATGCGGCGCAGGCTCTCCACCGGCACGCCGGTCTTGCCGCGCCGCTCGTCCTCGGAGGATTGATAGCCGGGCTTCACGCCCGCCCAACGCCCGTCGAGCCAATCGGCCTTATTGGGCTTGTAGGATTGCGAGGCCTCCATCTCCTGCTCGAGGCGCTGGCGCCATTCGTTCTTGACCGCGTCGATCTCCTCGCGCGTCATCAGCCCTTCGGCGATCAGCTTCTCGCTATAGAGCTCGAGCGTCGTCTTATGCGCGCGGATTTTCTTGTACATCAGCGGCTGGGTGAAAGCCGGCTCGTCGCCCTCGTTATGGCCGAAGCGGCGATAGCACCACATGTCGATGACGACGGGCTTGTGGAACTGCTGCCGAAACTCCGTCGCTATGCGCGCGGCGTAGACGACCGCCTCGGGATCGTCGCCGTTCACATGGAAGATCGGCGCCTCGACCATCTTCGCCACATCGGATGGATAAGGCGAGGAGCGCGAGTAGCGCGGATAGGTGGTGAAGCCGATCTGATTATTGATGATGAAATGCACCGAGCCGCCGGTGCGATGGCCCTTGAGCCCGGAGAGGCCGAAGCATTCTGCGACGACGCCCTGGCCGGCGAAGGCCGCGTCGCCATGGATGAGCAGCGGCATCACCTCGCGCCGGTCGGTCTCCGTGCAGCGATATTGATCCTGCTTGGCGCGCGCCTTGCCGAGCACCACGGGATCGACGATCTCGAGATGCGACGGATTGGCGGTCAGCGAGAGATGCACCTTGTTATTGTCGAACTCGCGATCGGACGAGGCGCCGAGATGATATTTGACGTCGCCCGAGCCCTCGACCTCGTCCGGCAAAAAGGAGCCGCCCTTGAACTCATGGAACAGAGCGCGATGCGGCTTCGCCATCACCTGGCAGAGAATGTTCAGCCGGCCGCGATGCGCCATGCCGAGCACGATCTCCTTGGCGCCGAGCGCGCCGCCGCGCTTGATGATCTGCTCCAGCGCCGGAATGATCGCTTCCGAGCCGTCGAGGCCGAAGCGCTTGGTGCCGGTGTATTTGACGTCGAGAAATTTCTCGAAGCCTTCCGCCTCGACCAGCTTGCGCAAAATCGCCTTCTTGCCCTCCTCGGTGAAGACGATCTCCTTCTTCGGACCCTCGATGCGCGCTTGAATCCAGGCCTTCTCCTCTGGATTGGAGATATGCATGAACTCATAGCCGATGGGACCGCAATAGGTGCGGCGCAGGATCGCCACCATCTCGAAGACGCTGGCGTATTTCATGCCCATCACGCCATCGATGAAGATCTTGCGATCATAATCCTCATCGGTGAAGCCATAGGTCTCGGGATGCAGCTCGCCATGGTCATGGCGCTGCTCGAGGCCGAGCGGATCGAGATTGGCGTGCAAATGGCCGCGCATGCGATAGGCGCGGATCATCATCAGCGCGCGCACGCTGTCCCGCGCGGCGCGCTGAATCTCCTCCGCCGAAGGCGCATGATCGGCCGACGCCCCCTTGCCGGCCGCGGACTTACCATCAGTGGGCTTGCCATCCTTGGACTTGGCGGTCTCGCGCGGCGCCTCGCCGCCCAGAGCCGCGACCAGATCGTCCGCGGGCGTCGCCGGCCAGCCCGGCCGCGCCCAAGACGGACCAGCGCCTGCCTCCGCGAGCGCGGCGTCGGCGCCGAGGCTCGCGAAATAGTCGCGCCAAGCCGGGCCGACCGAGGAGGGATCGGCCTCATAGGCTGCGAGCAGATGCTCGAGGTATCTCGGGTCGACGCTCTGCAGCAGTCCGTTCTGGGCAGAAGCGTTCCCGCGCGGCGAGGGCTGCTGTTCGCCGCCCGCCGGTCCGCCATTCGTCTCGAGACGCGCCATTCTGTTCAGTCTCCCGAGCGCCGAAACTTCTCGAAGTTGAGCGAAATCATTTTAACAATTCTTTAAAGATTTCGCCCCGCGCTCTTTTTTCGGGGGACGCGCCGGCGATTCGCCGACGCGCATTGTCGCCGAACCTCAGCGGCTCAGCGTTTCGACCAAAGTCTTGCCGAGCCGAGCCGGCGACGGCGAGACGACGATCCCGGCCGATTCCATCGCCGCGATCTTGCTCTCGGCGTCGCCTTTGCCGCCGGAGACGATCGCGCCGGCGTGACCCATGCGGCGACCGGGAGGGGCGGTGCGGCCCGCGATGAAGCCGACCATCGGCTTCTTGCGGCCCCGCTTGGCCTCGTCGATCAAGAATTGGGCCGCGTCCTCTTCCGCGGAGCCGCCGATCTCACCGATCATGATGATGGATTTGGTGGCGTCGTCGGCCAGAAACAACTCCAAGATCTCGATGAAGTCGGTTCCCTTGACCGGATCGCCGCCGATGCCGACGGCGCTGGTCTGGCCGAGACCCTCGCGAGTCGTCTGGAACACGGCCTCATAGGTCAGCGTGCCGGAGCGCGAGACGACGCCGACGGAGCCCTGGCTGAAAATATTGCCGGGCATGATGCCGATCTTGCTCTGGCCCGCGGTGACGACGCCCGGGCAATTGGGGCCGATGAGACGGGACTTGGAGCCCGACAGCGCGCGCTTGACGCGAATCATGTCATGGACCGGAACGCCCTCGGTGATGGCGACGATGAGGGGGATCTCGGCGTCGATCGCCTCGCAAATGGCGTCGGCCGCGCCCGGCGGCGGCACATAGATGACCGAAGCCTCGGCGCCGGTCTTCTCCCGCGCTTGCGCCACAGTGTCGAAGACGGGAAGATCGAGATGCGTCGAGCCGCCCTTGCCGGGCGAAACGCCGCCGACCATGCGGGTGCCGTAACGCACCGCCTGCTCGGAGTGGAAAGTGCCGGTCTTGCCGGTAAAGCCTTGACAGATGACCTTGGTGTTCTTGTCGATGAGGACGGACATTCGAGCCCCTGGGGCGTCGGGGCGCAATAGCGCCGCCAGTCATATTCGGGAAGCGCGCCCGCTCGAAACACGGGCGGCGCGACGATCTGCTCGCTCGAAACGCGCTATTTGCCGTTTCGAAGAGCGGTAAACGCAAATTATTGAGAAATGGCGCGCGCATCAAGGCTGACTGGCGCGGAAGCGGGCTCGGCTCCTGCGCGAAATAGCGGCAGAATGCGCAACCGCCGCAAAGGCCGGAGAATTTCTAGGCGCCGCCCGCGCGGGGGAAGACATTCCGGCGCCGCGGCGCCTATATCCGCGAAAGGCCGGCCGCGCGGGCGAGAGGCCGAAACCGAGGGTGCGGATGGCGGAGCAGAGCGTGCGGCGCGAAAGCCGATATCTCACTGCGGGCGACGGGCTGCGGCTCCACTATGTCGATTACCTTCCGACGGGCGGCGGCGCGGCCATTCCGGTCGTCTGCCTCGCCGGACTGACGCGCACGGCATTGGATTTCGACGCACTGGCGCGAGCGCTGGCGAAGCGCGGACGCCGCGTGCTGGCACTCGACTATCGCGGCCGCGGCCTCTCGGATTGGGACGAGGACTGGACGCATTACAGCCTCGATGTCGAGGAGGCCGATATTCTGGCCACGCTCGCGGCGGCCGGCGTCGAAAAAGCGATTTTCGTCGGCACCTCGCGCGGCGGCATTCATGTGATGCGCTTTTCGGCGCGAAGGCCCGAGATTTTGCAGGCCGCGGTCGTCAACGACATCGGCCCGGTGATCGACGCCGGCGGGCTGCGCCGCATAAAGGGCTATGTCGGCCGCCAGCCGGGCTCGGCGACGATGGCCGTCGCCCTCGCCGCGCTGAAGCTCATCGCCGGACCGCAATTCACCAGCCTCGGCCAAGCCGAATGGGAGGAATGGGCGCGCACGACCTTCGTCGAGACCGACGGACATCTGCAGCTGCGCTATGATCCCGCGCTCTCGCATACGCTCGACGAGGTGGGGCCGGACAGCGGGCCGATTCTGCTCCACGACGAATGGAAGGCCATGGCCGCCATTCCGACGCTGGTGATCCGCGGCGGCAATTCCGATCTGCTCTCGGAGGAGACCTTCGCGGCGATGGCCGACGGCCATCCGCTGCTCGAGCGGCTGACCGTGCCCGGCCAAGGCCATGCGCCGTTGCTGCTGGACGAGGGGACGATCCGGGCGATAGGGGATTTCGTGGAGAGAGTCGGGTGAGCGAATAGCGAGTAGCGAATAGTCACCCACAGGCGACCGCCCCCTACTCGCTACTCGCTATTCCCTACTCGCTACTCGCTACTCGCCATGTTCAACGGATGCAGGTCGCGCACCATGGCGCGGATGCGCTCGTCCAGCACATGCGTGTAGATTTGCGTCGTCGAAATATCGGCGTGGCCGAGCAATTCCTGCACGACGCGCAAATCCGCGCCATTTTGCAGAAGGTGGCTGGCGAAGGCGTGGCGCAGCCCATGCGGGCTGATGTCGCGCGACGGAAGTCCCGCGGCGGCGGCGGCGCTTTTGAGATCGCGCGCGAAGGCCTGGCGCGTGAGATGCCCTTCCGCCGCATCGGACGGAAACAGAAAAGGCGAGGCCGCGAGCCCCGGCGAATGCTTCGCGAGCAGCGCGCGATAGGCGTGAAGCGCGGCGCGCGCCTGCTCGGAGAGCGGCACGAGACGCTCTTTCGCGCCCTTGCCGCGCACGGCGACGAAAGGCTCGCGCGCGCGCGCCGCGCTCGCCGGCAAGGAGACGAGTTCGGACACGCGCAGACCGCTGGCGTAGAGAGTCTCGAGCGCGGCGTGGAGGCGCGCGGAGCGCATGCGCTCGCCGAGAGGGCGCGACTCGTCGTCTATCCCCTCCCGCGCCGTGTCCAGAAGGCGCGTCACCTCGTCCACCGAGAGAATATCCGGCGCGCTGCGATGGCGACGCGGCCCCTCGAGCGCCGTCGCCGGATCATCGGCGCGATAGCGGTCGACATAGAGGAATTTGTGAAACTGCTTCAGCGCCGAGAGCCGCCGCGCGGCCGTCGCGCCGGTCATGCCGCGCGCCTCCAGCGCCGCGAGATAGGCGCGCAGGCCGTCCGTGTCGGCGCGCAGAGGATCGGCGCCGGATTTCTTCAAGAATTCGAAATAATCTTCGAGGTCGCGGCGATAGGCGTCGAGCGTGTTGCGCGCGGCGCCGCGCTCGGCGGCCAGCATGTCGAGAAAGGCGGCGATCAGCGGATGGCGCTTGCCGTCGCCCATTCTGAAGGTCTCACTTGTTGAGGCGCTGCGGCGAGATCGTCTGCGTCATCTCGCGCGGCTGCGGCGAGACATAGGCCACGATCGCCAGCATCCCCGCATAGCCGAGAGCCGCGAGCACGCCGACAATGACCAAAAAGCGGATGAGGCTGGGCAAGAATCGGCCCCTTTCGAAGAAAACGCATGGCAGCTATCGCCCGAAGCCGGTTGTTTTGCAACCGTCCGCGCGTCTCGTGAGATAGGCGCGCGGCGGCTGTTCCGCCACCGGCGATCGCTCGCCAGAGTCAACGAACCACAACCTTGGTTCCGACATGGACGCGATCATAGAGATCGGCCACATCGTCGTTCATCATGCGAATGCAGCCGGAGGAGACGTTCTGGCCGATCGTGTAGGGCTCGTTGGTGCCGTGGATGCGGTAGAGCGAGGAGCCGAGATACATTGCGCGCGCGCCGAGCGGATTGGCCGGCCCGCCGTCCATGTGGCGCGGCAGATCGGGGCGACGGGCCAGCATCTCGCCGGGGGGCGTCCAATCCGGCCATTCCGCCTTGCGGGAGATGGTCTTGACGCCGGCCCAGGTGAAGCCCGGACGACCGACGCCTATGCCATAGCGCAGCGCGCGCCCGCCTCCCTGCACGAGATAGAGAAACTTGTTCTCCGAATCGATGACGATCGTGCCGGGATGCTCAGCGCCCGCGTAATCGACCTCGGTGCGGAGGAAGACCGGATCGATCTGGCGCTGGACAATGGCCTCGCCCGCGCCGAGGGCCGCGACGCGACGACCCGCTTGCGGCTGCGGCTGCGGCGTCTGGCCGGTGACGAGCAGCTCGATGAAGCCGCCGCCATAGGCTCCGGGGGCCGCGGGCGGCTCCGCGCGCGCCATCGCCACGCGCAGCGGCGGCGCGACATAGGCGGGAGCCGGCGGCGCGATCGGAGCAACCGGCGGCGGCGCGACATAGGCCGGCTCGGGCGCCGGCTCCTCGGCCGGAAAGAGCCGGCCGGCCTCGCGCTCGCCGATTCCGGTGATGACGCGCGGAGCCGCGGCGGCTGCGCCGACCGAAGACGAAAGAAGAATGGCGAGGAGACAGGAGACTCTTTTGGACATGAAACGCACCGCCCGTCGCGCCGCCCGAGGGCCGGCGCGATCATCTTGCTCTAGCTGGACCGGGCGAAGAATAAACCCTGAATTTTAATCGTAAATCTGAAGCATTTTTTATGGTTGACGAATAGAAAACGCCCGCGTTCACGCCGGGCGGGGGCGAGGCGGCGCCCCTTCGCCGGCCGGCGCGCTTCTTGCCTGGGAATTCCGACGCGACAGTCTGTAGCAAGCTCGAGACAGCGCTCGGACGCCGAAAAAGAAAAAGAGAGAGAGTCCCGCCCATGCCGCAAGCGATGGCGCAGCGCGCCTATTCCCTCGCCGCCGATCCCCTGCCTCTCGTCGAGGCGCTCCGCCGCTTGCGCGAGCAAGGCTGGAGCCCGCAGCTCCAGCTCGCCGTCCTCGCGGCCGGCGATCCAGAATTCGCCTATCGGCTCGCCCATGAGGCGCTGGAAGCCGAGCTGGAAAGCCTGGAGGCGATCATATTGCGCTCGGACGATCTGCGGATCGTCTTCGATTTCGCCGTGGTCAAAGGGGAGCGCGGCGGCGATGTCTCACGGCTCGAGGATGCGATCGTCGAAAGCGGCGACGGCGGCCTGATGGTGCTGTTCGCGGCCGATGTCGAAGGCGCCGACATAGATCGCATCGAAGCGGCGCTGCGCGCGCTGCCGGATGCGAAATTCCTGCGCCATCTCGAATTGGAGCTGCATCAGCGCGAGTGGAACAGATAGGCTGTCGGGCTACGAAAGGGCGAGCCTGAAGGCTCGCGGTCCAGGGGCGCGCTTGGACCGGGCGCGCTTGGACCGCGAGCCTTCAGGCTCGCTCCTCGAGAGCAGACTCTAGACGTCGATCTCGGCGAAGATCGCCGCATGGTCGGAGGCCGCCTCCGAGGCTTTTGTGATCTCGGGGTAATGCGGAAAGAGCGTCCCGTTCTTGCCGCCCCACACGCCCTTGCGGAAAATGCCGCCGCCCTTCGTCGCGGCGAATAGCGCCGGCGAGAGAAGAATATAGTCGATCTTGTTGGACGCCGCGCCGGCGGCGAAAGTGCCGGGCCGTCCGCCGTCGTCGAAACGCGCGTGCTCGCTGATATCCTTCAAATCGGTCTGGAGCAGCAGCGGCGCCAGCGGCGCG
This sequence comes from Methylosinus sp. DMC45, assembly GCF_056313885.1. NCBI lineage: Bacteria > Pseudomonadati > Pseudomonadota > Alphaproteobacteria > Hyphomicrobiales > Methylocystaceae > Methylosinus > Methylosinus sp. DMC45. Next base: position 45,934 of record NZ_JBQUZK010000047.1, on the reverse strand, counting down.
CTGTCCGGCGTGTCGTTGAAATCGCCGATGACGGCGACATGCTCCGCGCTCTTGCGCAGCGCGTCGTAAATCTCCTTCACCCGCGCCGCCTGCCGCTCGCGCTTGGCGTTGGAGGTCGTCTGCGAGCCGAAGCCCTTGCTCTTGAAATGATTGATAAGGAGATGCAGCAAATTGCCCTTGGGCGTGCGGATTTCATAATGCGCGCAATCGCGGCTGAAGATGCGGCCGGTGTTGTCGGCGTCATCGACATGGCTGTGAATGGCGACGATCTCATAGCCCGCGCGCGCATAGAGGCCGACATCTATGCCGCGATCGTCATTGCCGTCGATCAGCATGGCGTGGGCATAGGGCTTGCCGCCCTCCCCTTTGACGATATTGTCATTGAAGCGCACCAGCGCCGGCCGGCTCTCCGCCTCGATGACGCCGAGCACATCGGCGTCGACATCGATGATGACGCGCGCCGTGTTGCGCGTCGCCTCCTCATTCACTTCCTCGCGTTTCAGCTCGACCCAGCCGATCCAATCATTGCGGCCGCCGGCGACGACCTCGATTCCGGTCTTGGCGCGCTTGACGAGATGGCCGCGATTTTGGCGCAGGATTGCGAAAGGCCCGCCATCGTCGGATTTCTCGAGCTTCAGCTCGCCGAGCAGCTTGATGATCTTCTTCTTGTCGGCGACAGTATAGACCGGCTTGCCGAGAATGGCGGAGAGCTCGGCCTGCGCCTCCAGCGCCTTCTTGCCCTCGGACCAGCTTTCGCCGTTCAGCGCATGCGCACGCAGGAAGAGATTTTCGAGATTATAGGATGCGAGCTTCATGGGTGAGCGCCCGGACGAAGGCGAAAAAGCCGTTTCACGCAATGGCCGGCGGCGCCGGCGTCGTGAAGTATAATCACTGCACGACGTTTGTTTCAATGATGCGACAGCGCTTCGCGCGGACGATTGGAGGCTTCCTGTGCCGCAGAACCGAATTCTGATCGTCGGAACCATTCGCATCCCGCCGGGCTCGCTCGAGCGGGCGCGCCCGGCCATGGCGGCGATGATCCATGCGAGCCGCGCGGAAGCGGGCTGCCTCGCCTATTCCTATGCGGAAGACGTGCTGGAGCCCGGGCTCGTCCGCGTGACGGAGATATGGGAGAGCCGCGCCGCGCTCGCGGCGCATTTCGCGTCCGACCATTTGCGCCGATGGCGCGACGGCTGGGAGGCGCTCGGCGTCGGCGATCGCCGGCTCATCTCCTATGAGATCGACGCCGAGGAGCCGATATGACCCGGCGCCGTCACTGGGACGCGTCGATGATGAGAATATCGAGGTCGCGCGTCGGCTTGAAATCGGTCTTATGGACCTCGAAACGAGTCGGGCCGGTCTTCGTCACGCCGGTCTCGCAAAAGCTGACCAGGGCGGCGGGGTCGCCCTTGTCGACGGCGAGGTGAAAATCGCCGATCGGCCCGGCCCAATTGGCGCCCGTCTTCAGCACATAGGCGATGCGTTGCTCCGGCGGCGGCGCGCCATTCTTCTTGGTCATGGCGGCGACGGCGGCGATGAAAGATTTGTCGGGGCAATAGCGCGTCCGATAAGCCTCGATTTCGGCGGGCGTGCGGGATCTGCACCGAGCCGCCGACGCTCGGCGCGTAAGCGTGCTCGACGATGATCTCGCGGCCGGCCGGAAACGTCTGCTCCCAATAAAAGCTCGTCCGCAGGCTCCATTCCGGCGCGACATGATGCTCCATGCCCCTGCCCTGGTCGTAATCGTCCTCGCGGACGAGCCTCTCCTTCAGCAGCTGTCGCTGGACGTTCTTCGGCAGCGCGTCCAGCGTCGCCAGCGTCTTCTTGGCGCGCGGCTGCAGCGGAACGCCGAGCGCCCTCAGCCGCTCGCCGACCTCGCCCCCGTCGAGAAAAGCCTTCTGCTCCATATGCGCGACGATTTCTCGCCCGTCGACGAGGGTGCGAAACTTCAGGAAATTGTCCGAATCCTCGTCCGGCACGGAGACATTGACCGACTCGCGAAAGTCGATCTCCGGCATTGGAAAAGCCACCGTCACCGTGCGATCGGCGGCGGAATGGTTGAAGAAGCGGTAGCGGACCGCGATCCGCTCGCGCGAGATCGACAAATCTTCCGAGCGCATCTCTATGTCGGCGTCGGCGCGCAGGACGAGACCGCCGGTCGTCAGCGCCGCCGTCGAATCATTGGCCCGCGCCGCAGCGGCGCCGAGACAGAGCGTGACGAGAAAAACTCCGGTCGTTCCGCGCATCGCATCCTCCGCCGGGCTCAGCGGGCGACAGGCTGCGCCAGCGAGAGCTGATAGCCGCTGTCGTCCAGCAGGCCGAACTCGCGCACGCCATAATCCATGGTCGCGATCGGATAGACGATGCGCGCGCGATCCTTCAGCCGTTCCCATAATTCGTCGATATTGTCGACGCCGAGATAGACGGCGCCGGTGAGCTGCGGCCCTCGCCATTCGCGATGCGCATTGGGGGAGACGAACATTATGTCCGCCGCGCCCGAGCGCACGCGCGCGAATTCCTCCAATTTGAGCAGGCAGACGAAGCCGAGCTCCTCGACATAGAATTTGACGGAACGGGAAATGTCTTCGGTGACGAGAGAAATGGAAATGGTGCGAATGGTCATGGGAATGTCTCGGCTGGAACGGAGCCGCAATCTGCGAGAGATCGCCCGCAAAGTCGAGAGCGGCGCCGCGGGCTCAGCCGCAGACCGGCGCATCGCATTTGCGGCTGGCGGCGATCATCCGCGCGATCGACTTGGCGCCGGGATAGCCGAGAACGCCCACAGAGCTGATGACGAAGGACGGCGAGGCGGCGAAGCCGAGATCGGCGGCGAGCTGGACATGGCGCTTCACCACGCCGCCGATCATGTCCGAATTCGCCGATTCCTCGATCTTGGCGGCGTCGAGGCCCATGGCTTTGGCGACCGCGAGAGCGGAGATCCCATCAATGGCGCCGCGATGCGCGAATAATTGCTTGTGGAGCTGATAGGCCTTCTCCGGCCCGTAGAGGCGCAGAACCGCCTGCTTCACCCGCGCCGCCAGAAAGGAGCCGAGGCCGAGGACGGCGTTGTCGGCGAGGCCGAGCCGGACATTCTTGTCCTTGCCGAGGAGCGCGTCGAGATCGCCCGCGGCCTTGCGGCAATAGGGACAATTATAATCGAAGAACTCGAACACGACCACATCGGCGGTCGCCGGCCCATGCCAGAGCAGACCGGGAAGATCGGCCGGCGAGAGTTCCGACGGTAGACGGTAATTGGCGATCGGCTGGCCGTCGTCGGCCATGATCGGAAAGAGATTGTTCTCCTGCGCCCGAGCCGGGCGGAAGGCCGCGCCCCCCGCCATTGCGGCGAACGAGCCGAGCAGGACACGGCGGCTGAGCGACGACAGCAATTCATATTCGGCCATGAGAATGCGCTCCTCATCGAGATCGCATTCCGGCTAGCACAGAAAGAAGCGATTTTGGGGTGCGCCCTCAGCCGCACCAGCCGCCGCCGCAGATCACCGAATGAACGGCGCCGGCCGGCGCAGAGGCGATGGCGGCCTCGGCGTTGAAGAGCGAGAAAACGGCGCCGATGACGATCGCGGCCAGAAGAGCGGCGAAGAGCTGGACGAACTCGGTCATGGCGGGCTTCCTTCTCGTCGGAAAAGCCGCATCGGCGGCGAACGCCATGAGAATTAGCGCCGCCGTCCGCGGGCGCCTGTGCGAGACCGCACAAGGCGCGCCGGACGAGAAAGAGCCGGAAATCAGCAGGCCGAGATTACGTCAGAAATGGCTGTCCGGCTCCTCGCCCGCCTCTTCCTTCAGCTCGTGGCGCATCATCAGCGGGATTTGCGACAGAGCGTAGAGCAGCGTCAGCGGCAAAATGCCGAAGACCTTGAAATTCACCCAGACGTCGGTCGGAAAGCCGCGGCGCACGAATTCGTTGAGCGCGGCGAGGAAGAAGAAGAAGAGCGCCCAGCGCCAGGTGAGCTTGCGCCAGCCGGCGTCGTCCAGCCGAAAGGCGGATTCGAACACCGCCGGCAGCAGCAGCTTGTCGAACCAGAGCGCGCCGAGCAGCGCCGAGCCGAAGAGAGCGTAGAGGATCGTGACCTTCAGCTTGATGAAATTCTCGTCCTGCAGAAAAAAGGTCAGCGAGCCGAAGACGAGCACGAAGATCGCCGTGACCATCGGCATGGTCGGCAAATGGCGCGTGATGGAATAGGAGACGGCGAGCGTCGCCACCACGGCGACCATCAGCGCCGCCGTCGCCTGGAAGATGCCGAACTTCTGATTGACGATGAAGAACAGGACCAGCGGCCCCATCTCCAGCGCGAATTTCAGTCCCGGGTGAAGGCGCCTCTTGGCGGGCGCTGCGGTCTCTTGTGTCATGATTGCTGCTCGCCCGCCTCGGCGTCGGAGTCGAGCCCGGCGATGGCGCGGGCGAAATCGCGTGCGGTGAAAGGCTCGAGATCCTCCGAGCCTTCGCCGACGCCGATGAAGTGAATGGGCAGACCGTATTTCTCGGCGATGGCCACGAGAATGCCGCCGCGCGCCGTGCCGTCGAGCTTGGTCATCACCAGGCCGGTGACGCCGGCGGTCCGCTCGAAGGCGTCGACCTGGGCGATGGCGTTCTGGCCGACGGTCGCGTCCAGCACCAGAAGAACGGCGTGCGGCGCCTCGGGCTCGGCCTTTTTCATCACGCGGACGATCTTGGCCAGCTCCGCCATCAACTCGGCACGATTCTGCAGCCGGCCGGCCGTGTCCATCAGCAGAATGTCGGAGTCGCGCTCGCGCGCGGATTTGATGGCGTCGAAGGCGAGGCCCGCGGCGTCGGCGCCCTCCGGCGCGTAACAGACGGGCGAGTTGAGCCTTTCTCCCCAAATGCGGAGCTGCTCCACGGCCGCGGCGCGGAAAGTGTCGCCGGCGGCGAGCATCACCTTCTTGCCCTCGCCGGTCCATTTGGCGGCGAGCTTGGCGATGGTCGTGGTCTTGCCGGAGCCGTTGACGCCGACGACGAGCACGATGAACGGCTTCTTCGTCTGGTCCAGCTCGAAGGGGAGCGCGACGGGCTCGAGCACGCGCTCGACCTCCTCCGCCAGAATGGCGCGCACTTCGTCCGGGCCTATGTCCTTCTCATAGCGCGCGGCGCCGACCTTGCCGGCGATGCGCTGCGCGGCGGCGACGCCCAAATCGGCGCGGATCAGCACATCCTCGAGCTCCTCGAGGGTGAGCGCGTCGAGCTTGCGCTTGCTGAAAAGATCGGAAATGCCCTGGACGATGGCCTGCGAGGAGCGCGACAGCCCCCCGGTCAGCCGCTCCCACCAGGAACGCTTTTTCGGACGATCTGCGCCGGCTTCTTCGGCGGGCGTTCCTCCACGGCCGAACAGCCGCGCGAAGAGTCCCTTTTTTTCTTCGGCTTCGCTCATGGTACCTCGCGGTCGCGGCCGATTGCTACACCAGGGCGCGACGAAGGGCCAGCGGCGCGTTTCGCCGCCGCGGGGTTGAAGCGGCCGAATGGCGGCTCGATATGACACGCGGGGGGCTGGCCTCGAACGACCCGGGGTCGTCGCAGTGACAGCCGGCGCAGCCTGGATCGACGTCTCGGAGAGGCGATCCGGCCGATTTTTCTTCGGAGACGGCGAAACCGCAGCGGCCATCGCCGCCGCCAATTGGGCGCGGTCGCCGCTCGGCCTGCCGCAGACTTGGCCGAAGCGCCTGCGCGTCGCGCTGGAGATTTGCCTCAACAGCGCCTTTCCCATCGCCATCTTCTGGGGCGCCGATCTCTGCCTCCTCTATAACGACGCCTATCACGGCCTGCTCGCCGACAAGCATCCGCGCGCGCTCGGCCGGCCGGCCCGCGAGGTGTGGCCGGAGATTTGGGACGTCATCGGCCCCATGCTGGAGGGCGCGCTCACCAATGGCGCGCCGACGCGCTCGGAAGATCTGCAGCTGCACATGATCCGCAACGGCCGCCGGGACGAGGGCTATTTCACCTTCTCCTACAGCCCGATTCCCGATGACGACGGCGGGATAGGCGGCGTCTTCTGCCCGGTGGTGGAGACGACGGACCGCGTCATCGGCGAGCGGCGGCTGCGCACGTTGCGCGACCTCGCCGCGCTGAGCCGCGCCGAGGACGAGGGCGAGGCCTGCCGCCTCGCCGCCAGCGTGCTCGCCGTCAATGGCTATGACCTGCCCTTCTCCGTCATCTATCGCTTCGATCACGAGCGCGGCGAGGCCGAGTTGATGGCTGCGACCGGCGCGCGGCCGGGCGGCCGCGTCGCGCCGCTGCGCATCCCGCTCGGCGATCCCGATCCGGTTCGCGGCGACATATGGGGCCTCGCCGAGGTCGCGCGGCTGACGCCGGGCCGTGTCGCGATACGCGCGATCGACGCGCGCTTCGGCGAGCCGCCCTGCGGCCCCTGGCCGGCCGCGCCGGACGAGGCCGTGCTCTTTCCCATCGTGCTGCTCGGCCAGGACCGCGCCGCCGCGGCGCTGATCGCCGCCATAAATCCGTTCAAGCGGCTGGACGCCGCCTATGCCTATTTCCTCGATCGCGTCGCCGCGAAGATCGCCTCCTCCATGACCGACGCCCGCGCCTATGCGGCCGAGCGCGAGCGCGCGGAGGAAATCCGCGTGCGCGAGCTGGCGCTGCAGCGAACCGAGGCGGAGCTGCGCGAGGCGCAGAGGCTCGGCCGCATCGGCAGCTGGCGCTGGAGCGGCCGCCATGACGACCGCGGCGGCGCCTCGCCCTATATCGCGCATATTTTCGGCCTCGACCCCGATGCGCCGCCGCCGAGCTTCGCCGAGCAGAAGGGCCTGCTCTACGCGCCCGCCGATTGGGATCGGCTCGACGCCGCGACCCGCGAGACCTTGCGCACCGGCGAAGGCTTCGAGCTCGATCTGCCCGCGCATCGCGCCGACGGCGTCGCCATTCATGTCACCATTCGCGGCGAGGCGGTGCGCGACGAGCGCGGCGCCATCGTCGGATTGCGCAGCACGATTCAGGACATCACCGAGCGCAAGCACGCGCAGGAGCGCGTCGAGCTGCTGCTGCGCGAGGTGACGCATCGCGCCAAGAATCTCCTCACCGTCGTGCGCGCGGTGGCGCGGCAGACGGCGCGGCGCGACTCTCCGCTCGCTTTCTCGCAACGCTTCGATCAGCGCATAGCGGCGCTCGGCGCGAGCCATGATCTCTTGGTGCAGAACGAATGGCGCGGCGTCGAGCTGCATGCGCTGACGCGCTCGCAGCTCGCCCATTTCCGCGATCTCTTCGGCTCGCGCATCTGCATCGAGGGGCCGACGACGGTGGTGAGGCCGGCGGCGAGCCAGGCCATCGGCATGGCGCTGCACGAGCTCGCCACCAACGCCGGAAAATATGGCGCGCTCTCCAATGACTCGGGCGTGGTGCGCATCGCCTTCGGCGTCATCGGCGACGGCGATGCGCCGCATTTCGAGATGGAATGGCGCGAGAGCGGCGGCCCGCCCGTCGTCGCGCCCAAGCGCCACGGCTTCGGCCATATGGTGATTCTACAAATGGCCAAACACGCGCTCGGCGGACAGGTCACGCTCGATTATGCGCCGAGCGGCGTCGTCTGGAAGGTGAGCGCGCCGCTCGACAATGTCATCGAGCCCGCGCAAGGAGAGGATTAGATGAAGGGTAACGAGCCCATCCGCATTCTCGTCGTCGAGGACGAGCCGGCCATCGCCGCCGATCTCTGCTTCGTCGTCGAGGAGGTCGGATATGAGATCGGAGGGACGGCGAGCTCGGTGGACGAAGCCTTGAAGCTGCTCGAGGACGCGGACATAGACGGCGTGATCCTCGACGCCAATCTACGCGGCGCCAGCAGCGCCGCCATCGCCGACGCGCTGAAGGCGCGCAATCTGCCCTTCTTCGTGCTGTCGGGCTATCTGCAGCGGCAATTGCCGGAGCCGCTCTGCGGCGCGCCCTTCCTCGCCAAGCCCTATGATCAGGACGAGCTGACCTCACGCATACGCGCTCTCGGGCGGTAGAGCGAAGATGAGCCCGGGCGCGGCCGAGGCGCCCGAAACCGAGCGCCTCGCGCCATGATCGTCAATGATGATGATGATGATGGTGGTGGTGGTGGTGATGGTGGTGATGATGATGGTGATGGTGGTGATGATGATGGTGATGGTGATGGGGACCCGGATGGGCCGAGGCGGCGAGCGGAGCCATGGCCACGGCGAAACCCAGAGCCAGCACGGCGATGAACTTCTTCGTCATAATCGATCTCCTCTATGAGGGGCGTCCACGGCGCGGGACGGCGCCATGACAATGCCGCGGCCAAGATGAATAAATGCCGAACGAACCGCCGCGGCGCCCAACATAGCGGCGCCGAGCCCGAAACCAAAGCTTGTCGCAGCGCCGGCCGCCGTCCCAAAATACGCAGGCCGATCCCCTATCGCGCACAATCGGGAGCTTCTATGACGAGCGGAGCCCCAATGCCGCGCCCCAAGGATTTATCGATGCCGATCTGGAAGCCCGACCTCGATCGCCAGAAAAACGCCATTCTCACCCGCTTCGCGCAATCCATCGAGGCGACGAGGCCCTTCGCCGAGAGCTTCGACTATGACGGGCTCTATCGCTGGAGCCTCGCCCATTCGCCCGAATTCTGGTCTGCGATCTGGGACTTCTGCGGCGTCATCGGCGAGAAGGGCGAACGCGTTCTCATCGACGCCGATAAAATGCCCGGCGCGCGCTGGTTCCCGGACGCCCGGCTGAATTTCGCGGAAAATCTGCTGCGCCCGCGCCCGGCGGAGACAGAGGCCATCGTCTTCTGGGGCGAGGACAAGGTCGAGCGGCGTCTCACCTTCGGCGAGATCGTCGCAAAGGCGGGCGCGCTCGCCGCCTTCTTCCGCGCTCAGGGGGTCGAGCCCGGCGACCGCATCGCCGCCTATATTCACAATGGGCCGCAGGCGATCATCGGCATGCTGGCGGCCGCCTCGCTCGGCGCGGTGTGGTCCTCCTGCGCGCCGGAATTCGGCGTGCAGAGCGTGCTCGACCGCTTCGGCCAGATCGCGCCGCGCATTCTCATCGCGGTGGACGGCTATTTCTACAAGGGCAAGACGCTCGATCGCGCCGATAATATTCGCGAGATCGCCAGCAAGCTGCCGACCGTGCAGAAAATCCTCGTCGTTCCCTATACCAGCGAGTCGCCCTCGCTCGACGGCCTCGCCAATGCGCTGCTGCTGCCGCAGGCGATCGCCGCGCATGAAGGCGCAGCGCTGCGCTACGAGCGCCTGCCCTTCGACCATCCGCTCTACATCATGTTCTCCTCCGGCACGACGGGCGCGCCCAAATGCATCGTGCACGGCGCCGGCGGCACGTTGCTGCAGCATTTGAAGGAGCATCGGCTGCAGAGCGACATAAAGCCGGGCGACCGCTTCTTCTACGCCACCTCCACCGGCTGGATGATGTGGAACTGGCTGGCGAGCGGCCTCGCCAGCGAGGCGACGCTGCTGCTCTATGACGGCTTCTTCAACGCCGGCAAGGATGGCGCGATATTGCTCGACTTCGCCGCCAAGGAGAAGGCGACCTTCTTCGGCACCTCGGCCGGCTATTTGAAGCAGATCGAGAAGCAAGGGCTGAAGCCGCGCGAGAGCCACGATCTTTCCACCGTGCGCAGCATCGCCTCCACCGGCTCGCCGCTGCTGCCGGACAGCTTCGATTATGTCTATCGCGACTTCAAAACGGATGTGCAGCTCGCCTCGATCAGCGGCGGCACCGACATCGTCTCCTGCTTCGTCGGCGGCAATCCGTGGAGCCCGGTCTATCGCGGCGAGATTCAATGCGCCGGCCTCGGCATGGCGGTGCAAGTGTGGGACGAGGACGGCAAGCGCGTCGCCGGCCATGAGGGCGAGCTCGTCTGCACGCAGCCCTTTCCTTCGATGCCGATCTATTTCTGGAACGACGCCGACGGCGAGAAATATCGCAAGGCTTACTTTTCGGAACATCCGGGCATTTGGCGCCATGGCGATTTCGCCACGCAGACCGAGCACAAGGGATTCCTCATCCATGGCCGCTCGGACGCGACGCTCAATCCGCAAGGCGTTCGCATCGGCACGGCGGATATCTACAATATCGTCGAGCGCCTGCCGGAGATTCTCGAATCTCTCGCCATCGATCAGGAATGGGAAGGCACGACGCGCATCGTGCTGTTCGTGAAGACGCGCGAGGGCGCGGAGCTGGACGACGCGCTCGCCGCGCGCATCAAGCGCGAATTGTTCGAGAAGGCCTCGCCGCGCCATGTGCCTTCGGTCATCATCGAGGCGCCCGATCTGCCGCATACGCGCTCCGGCAAGCTCGTCGAGCTCGCGGTGAAGGAGATCGTGCATGGGCGGCCGGTGAAGAATGTCGGCGCGCTCTCCAATCCCGAAGCGCTCGAATTTTTCGCAAATCTTCCGCAGCTCGCGGACAAGGGCCGATAGGACCGTGATGCAGACATTGGGACGCATCGTCATTCTGGTGAACGACTATGACGAGGCCGCGAATTTCTATCGGGACAAGCTCGGCCTCGACACGCTTTTCGACGCAGGCGAAGGCGCCCGACGCTTCCTGCATCTCGGTTTCGGTGAGGGCGGCGTCTGGCTGCTGCTCGCCGATAGCGCCGAAGCGCGCGCGCGAGTCGGAAACCAGACTGGCGGTCAGCCCGTCGGAGTGGTCTACACCGACGATATTCATGGCGATTTCGCACGTCTTGCCGACAAGGGCGTGAAGATCGCGGAATCGGTCCAGAGCGACGAAGGATCGTTCCATTTTCGTTTCCATGACCTCTACGGCAACCAATGGGTGCTCGTGCAATTGGACGCCTCGGCGCGTTGATCGACGGCGCGCGAGCGTCGGATCGTCACGAAAGCGCGCTATCTATTCGCCTCATTGCCTCGAATAACGATGGCCTCGAATCTGATGGACAGGAGCCGCGAAGATGAAGATCGACGAAGTGCTCGAGACCGCCTATGCGATGCCGCTGACCAATCCCGCCTATCCGCGCGGACCCTATCGTTTCTATAATCGCGAATTCATCGTCATCACCTATCGCACCGACATCGACGCGCTGCGCGCGGTGGTGCCGGAGCCGCTCGAGGTGGACGAGCCCATCGTCAAATACGAGTTCATCCGCATGCCGGACTCGACCGGCTTCGGCGACTATACCGAGAGCGGCCAGGTGATACCGGTGCGCTTCAACGGTCAGAAGGGCGCCTATGTCCACGCCATGTATCTCGACGATGACGCGCCCATCGCCGGCGGCCGCGAGCTGTGGGGCTTTCCGAAAAAGCTCGCCTCGCCCAAGATCGAGCATGACGGCGACGTCATTCTCTGCACGCTGAAATACGGCCCCGCCCTCTGCGTCGAGGCTTCGGTCGGCTACAAGCATCGCATATTGGAGACGGCGCCGATCGCCGAGGCGATCCAGCAGCCGAATTTTCTTTTGAAGATCATTCCCCATGTCGACGGCTCGCCGCGCGTGCTGGAGCTGGTGCGCTATCACATGACCGATGTGGTGGTGAAAGGCGCCTGGGCCTCGCCGGCGGCGCTCGCGCTGCATCCGCATGTCGCCTGCGACGTCGCCCGCCTGCCGGTGCGCGAGATTATTTCGGCGACGCATTTCACCGCCGATCTCACGCTCGCGCTGGGCGAGGTCGTGTTCGATTATCTGGATCGAAAATAGCCGCGCTCAGGCGTCTTTGCGCTCGGACGCGCGCGCCAGCAGAATCTTATAGGCGATATCGAAATAATCGGGGAGCGGGCAGCGCGCGACGCTCTCCCCGCGCAGGAGGATCGCCGGAATCCAGGCGGCGCCGAGGCCGGCCTCGACTTGCGCCAGCAGCGCTTCCGCCGAAGCGCTCTCGCAGATCGGCGGATCGCGCAATCCTATTCCATGCGCGGCGAGCATTGCGGCGATGCGCGCGCCATAATGCGTGCCCGGCGCATAGACCATGAGCCGCCCGATAAGAGAGTCGCCCTCCAGCGCTACGAGGCTCTCGCCGCCGCGGCGCTGCGCGAGGATCAGGCGATCCTCGCCGATCGCCTCGAGCGCGAGCCCGGCGAGATGATCGGCGTCGCCGAAATCGGGAACCATGGCGAGATCGCCATGGCCGCGCTTGACCGCCTCTATGCAGCCGGAGACGGAGGCGACGACGACGGAGTAATTGCGCAGTTCATGTTTTATCAACCAAGGCGACAGAAAGGTCGCCGCCAGCGTGTTGGTCGCGTAGATGCGCAGCGCCTTCTCCAAATGGCTGGACACGGAGAGCACGGCGCGGCGCGCATCATAGATTTCGTCGCGCAGACGATGCGCGCGCGCCAAAAACTCTTCGCCCGCCGGCGTCAGCGTCACCGGGCGACGCTCGCGATCGAACAACGGCGCGCCGAGCCAATCCTCCAGCCGCTGCATGCGGCGGCTATAGGCGGATTGCGTCGTGCCGCGCGCCTGCGCCGCGCGGGTGAAATTGCGCGTCTGGCAGAGCGCCAGGAAATCGTCGATCCACTGCAGCTCCATGATGCGAGAAATGCATCATCGGATCGAAATTGACAATTGGACCGTCCCACAGCTCCGCGCCATATGCTCGGCATGGCGAAGCAGGGGCGGAACATGGAAGCGCTGCTGACGATATTGGAGAAGGACGAGGGCGCGGGCTTCGCGTTGCTGCCGCGCAGCGTGCGCCTGCTGGCCGCGCCACAGGAAGCGCGCGCCTTCTGCGAGTTCGAGGTGGTGAGCGGAAACGCGGCCTATCGCGAGGGCGAGCGTTTCTATCTCACGCAAGCGAAAGCGCGGCGCGCCTATCCTTCGACTCCGCTGCTGGAGCAAGGCCGTGACGCCGCCCCCGCGACAATTGCGCGCTCGCGATAGCGCCCGGCGCAACTGGACATACGCGGATCAAATTACAATTATCTCTGTCGATGAGACAAGTTCACCGCCTCGGGCGCGCTCAATGACGAGCTTTCGCTTCACGCTGCAAGCCCAATTGACGCTGTTCATCGGCGCGTTTCTGGCGATCGTTCTGGGGCTGGCGCTGCTGTCGGCGCTGAGCCTGCGCGCGGTCGACGCCAAGACGGACGCGCTCGCCTCGAAATGGGTCGACGGAACGCGCATTCTCGGCGAATTGTCGGACCGCGTGTCGGAGTTCAGGATCGCGGAGACCTATCGCGGGCTGGCGGAGACGGAAGAAGACCGCATCGCCGCAGAGCGGCGCGCCGCCGAGCATCGCCGCGTCATCGACGCGCTTCGGCGCGAGTATCTCGATCTGTTCGGCGCGGAGCCGCGTCCCGACCTCGCCAAATTCGAGGCTGCGCTTTCCGCCTATCTCATCGCCCATGACGCCTGGATGGCGCGCGCGCCAGACGCCGCCTCGATCCGCGACGCGAGCGACGTCATGGCTCTGCACGAGCTCTACAGGACGACGGACGAAGCCGCCGACGCCACGATCGACGAGCTTCGATGGTCTGCGCATGCGGAAGCGGAGACGGCCGCGCGCGTGACCGAAGGCGCGCTGAAGGTCACGATGCTCGCCTCGGCGCTCGCCCTCGCTCTGGCGATCTGGCTGCTGTTTCGCATCAAGGAGCGGATCACGCGCCCGCTCGCCGCGATCACCGCCGCGCTCACCGAGCTGGCGGAGGGCAAGCGCTATGTCGAGGTTCCCGAGATCGGCCGCGACGACGAGATCGGCGTGATGGCGAAATCGCTCGACGTGTTCCGCGCCAATGCGCAGGCGCTTGAGCGCGCGCATGAGGCGACGCGCGCCGCGCAGGAGCATGCGCAAATTCTCGCGCGTCAGGATTCGCTCACCGGCCTGCCCAATCGTCGCATGCTGGTCGCCGATCTCCACGCCGCGATCGAGCGCGTCGAGGACGGCGCCACCTCTTGCGCTCTGCTCTTCGTCGATCTCGATCGATTCAAGCCGATCAATGATCTCGAGGGCCATCGCTTCGGCGACGCCGTGCTCTGCGAGGTGGCGCGACGCCTGCGCCAAGCCTCGCGCAAGAACGACGTCGTCGCGCGTCTCGGCGGCGACGAATTCGCGATTTTGATGGAGATGACTCCGGCGACTCATGCCGATCAGGCGATGCGCGTCGCCGGCCGCGCGCTCGCCGCCATAGCGGAGCCGATCGAGATCGGCGAGCGGCGCGTGGAGCTCAGCGCCAGCGTCGGCGTCTCGCTATGCCCGGAGAACGGCCTCGACGTCAGCACTCTGCTGCGCGCCGCGGATATTGCGATGTATCACGCCAAGCGCGACGGACGCGGCCTGTTCCGCTTCTTCGAGCAGAGCATGGATGAAGATCTGCGCCGGCGCGCCGAGCTCGAATCCGCCTTGAAGAAAGCCGTCGCCGCCGGCGACATCCGTCCCTTCTATCAGCCGCTCGTCGATCTGCGCGACAATCGCGTCTATGGCTTCGAGGTGCTGGCGCGCTGGACGCACGACAGGCTCGGCTCCATCCCGCCGGACGTCTTCATTCCGCTGGCCGAGCAGATCGGCGTCATCGCCGATCTCACCTGGTCGGTGGTGCGGCGCGCCTGCCGCGAGGCGCTGCAATGGGGCGCCCAAGTGCGGCTATCGGTCAATGTCTCGCCCATGCAGCTGAAAGATCCGCTGCTCGCCTCCCGCCTGCTGTCGACGCTGGAGGAGGAGATGTTTCCGCCGTCGCGTCTCGACGTCGAGATCACCGAGAGCGCGCTCGTCGACGATGTCGACACGGCGCGCGCGACGCTCGCGGCGCTGCAGGCGGAAGGCGTGCGCATCTCGCTCGACGATTTCGGCTCGGGCTATTCGAGCCTCTATCATCTGCGCGCCTTCCATTTCGACAAGGTGAAGATCGATCGCTCCTTCGTGCTGGCCATGCAGCACGACGAGGAAGCCGGACGAATCGTCGACGCGATTTTGAGCCTGCTGAAGCATCTCGGCGTGACGACGGTGGCCGAAGGCGTCGAGACGGCGGATGTGCTGCGGCGCCTCGCCGAGAATGGCTGCGAGATCGGCCAGGGATTTTATTTCGGCAAGGCGATGCCGATCGGCGACGCCAGCAAGCTGCTGCGCCGCCGACGCTCCGACCGCCGCGTGGCCTGAGGCCCTTCCTTTTTTTAGTCTCGCGGAATGACGCCGGTCGCCATGCGGCCGAGATCGCCGACCGCGCCCGTGACCGTGTCGACCGCACGCTGCATGAAGCCGGGCTGCTCGCTCGGCGGAGTGGGCGGCGGCGGAGCGGCGGCCGGCGCTTCCGCCACGGGAGCGGGCGCGGCGATGGGAGCGGCGGCGGCGGGAGCAGCGCCGGGCTTGGTCTCGGGCTTGGCCTTGGCGGGCTTCGCCTGAGCAGTCGGCTTGACGGGCGCCGCGGCGGGCGGCTTGGCCTGAGCGGCGGGCTTGGCCGGCGGCGGCGCAGGCTGCGCGGCATGGGACGGCTTGGGCTGCGGCGCCGGCTTGGCGGCATGGGCCTTGGCCGCGGGCGGCGGCGCGGCGACGACAGGCTCGGGAGCCGGCGGCTCGGCGACCGGCGGCTCAGCGACTGCCGGCTCGGCGACGATGGGCGCGGCCGGCGGCGGCGCCTTGGGCGTTGGAATGACGCGAATCGGCGCAGCATTCGGAGCGGCGAGCGGAACCGCGTTGGCGGCCGGCGGGCTCAACGCCCCTTCCGGCAGAGCCGATGGCGCACGCGCCGGGGCGGGCGCGGCGGCGGCCGGCTCCTCGGCGGCGGCGGGCGCCTCTGTCTCCGGCGCGGCTTCCGCGGCGGCGGGAGCCGGCTCGGCGCCCATGGCGCCCTCGGCATTGCCCGTGGCGGCGGGCTCGGCGGGGTCGATGGACTCGCGCTGGGTCGCCGAAACGAGAGGCTCGTCCTCTACATCGCCGGGCATGAAAACCATGGCGATGGCGCCCAAGCCGACCACGAGAATGACGACGGCGACGGCGATCAGCCAACCGCGCCCACTTCGACGAACCTCGCCGCGCGCGCTCTGCGAATCCTCCGCCTTCGGCCGGCGCCGCGCGCGCATCTGCCGATCGACCTCGCTCGGCGCCCGCACGGCCTCCGGCTTGGCGGCGGCGGCGGCCGGCGGCGGGTCGGCGGGATGATCCAGCCGAAGATGAGCCGGCGGCTCCTCCTCCGGCTGCGGGCCGGTGTGACGCAACAGCTCCTTGAACTCCTCGAACTCGGCGATGAGCTTCTCGTCGGCGGGCGCGTTCATCTTCCAGTCCTCCGATTGCGTCGGCGCGTCGGTCCAAAGCCCGCGACGCTCGACGCCATCATTCGCGATTTTCGTCGATCGCGGCCTTCACGAATATTCGCGAAACACCCCTCTCGGCATGAAATTTCCATTGCGGCCTTCGCCGCGCTCCACCAGGAATAGAGAGAAATGTGGCCGATCTTTGCCACGAGCCGCCGATCGCCGCGGCGCCCGCGGGCGGCACGGAGCAATTTCCTGCGAAAAACAGCGCGTGGGCCGGTCCGCTCAGACGAGCTGCTCCTTCAATTGCGCCGTTCCCGTGACGCCGATCGCGTCATAATGCTCGTCGAGAAACGCCTTGCCGGCCTCGCGGCCGATATCGAACAGCGAGCGCAGGAAATCATAATCGGCGTCGAGCTTGGTGTCGGCGCCGAAGCGCTTCATCGCCGCGCCGCCCTCGACCAGATGCAGCAGCACCTTCTTATAATGCGTGCCCTTCAGCCGTCCGGCGTCGATGAGACGAGCCACGAAGTCGATGGCGCGAAACTCGTGCAGGAGCGAGGCGTTGAAGGTGATCTCGTTCAGCCGGTCCATGATCTCCTGCGAGGTGCGCGGAATCTCGTCGCGCTCGACCGGATTGATCTGCACCAGAATAATGTCGCGACAATCGGTCTCCGTGTAGAGCGGAAACAGCGCCGGATTGCCCATATAGCCGCCGTCCCAATAGGCCTCGCCCTCCACCTCCACCGCCTGGAACAGAGTGGGCAGGCAGGCGGAGGCCATCAGCATGTCTATGGTGAGCTCCGGCCGGCGGAAGATGCGCACCTTGCCGGTGCGCACATTGGTGGCCGAGATGAACAGCTTCAGATTGTCGGTGGCGCGCAGCGCCGGAAAATCGACGAGCCCCTCGATGAGATCGCGCAGCGGATTTATGTCGAGCGGATTGAACTCATAGGGCGAGAAATAATTGGCGGCGTTCTGGGCGATCGTCTTGCGCAGCTTCAACGGATCCCAGAAGCCGAACACCATGTCGCAGAGCTCGCGCTGCGCCTTGCTGAGCTCGCCGCCGAGGCTGACCGTCCGCCAGAACTCCTGGAGCTGCGCGCGGGCGCGCGCCGGGCCGCCCTCGCGCAATCCATCCGCATAGACGACGGCGTTCATCGCGCCGGCGCTGGCGCCGCTGATGCCGATGACGTCCAGCCGCCCATCCTCGAGAAAAGCGTCGAGCACGCCCCAGGTGAAGGCGCCATGGGCGCCCCCGCCCTGCAAGGCCAGAGTGACCTTCTTCTTTTCGTCGGTCATCCCGCGGTCCAGCCGCCGTCGATGGAAATGTTGGAGCCGGTGATCTGCGCCGCGGCGTCCGAGCACAGGAACAGGACGAGCGCGGCGATCTGATCGACGGTCACGAACTCCTTGGTCGGCTGCGCCTGCAGCAGCACGTCATTGATGACCTGCTCGCGGGTGAGGTTGCGGGCCTTCATCGTGTCGGGAATCTGCTTCTCGACCAAAGGCGTCCACACATATCCGGGCGAGATGCAATTGGCGGTGACGCCATAGGTGGCGAGCTCCAGAGCCACCACCTTGTTGAGCCCGGCTATGCCGTGCTTGGCGGCGACATAGGCCGCCTTGAAGGGCGAGGCGACCAGCGAATGCGCCGAGGCGGTATTGATGATGCGGCCCCAGCGGCGCTTCTTCATGCCCGGCGTCGCCGCGCGGATGGTATGGAAGGCCGAGGAGAGGTCGATCGCGATGATCTGATTCCATTTCTCGATCGGGAAATCCTCGATCGGCGAGACAAATTGTATCCCGGCGTTGTTGACGAGAATATCCACCGAGCCGAGCTTCGCCTCGGCGTTCTGGATCATGGCGGCGATTTCTTCCGGCTTGGTCATGTCGGCGCCGTCGTAAATGGCGGTGACGCCGAACTCCGTTTCTATGGCGGCGCGCTCCTTCTCGATCTCGGCGGCGTCGCCGAAGCCGTTGAGGACGACATTGACCCCCTCCTTGGCGAGGGCGCGGACGACGGCGAGGCCGATGCCGCTGGTGGAGCCGGTGACGACGGCGTTGCGTTTGGCGAGAGACATTCGCGCTCCTTGGTGAAAACGCGCCGACCAATGGCGCCGGAACTCATGCGTCGGGACGCAATCTAGCGTCTCGACGTCGAGGGAACATGACGCCGCGCGCCGTTCACTGGCTCGCCCATAATATGCGGGCGATCCAGCTCACCTCCTCCTTGGGCAGCACGCGGTCCGGGTAGGCGGGGTTGAAGGATTTCAGTTCCACCGTGCGGGCCGTCTGGCGCTTCAGCTCCTTGGCGAGGACCTCGCCGGCGGTGGTCTTCACCACCACGCGGTCGCCGCGGCGCACCGGCGCGGCCGGCGAGACGATGACAATGTCGCCGTCGCGATAGAGCGGGGCCATGGAGTCGCCGGAAATCTCGAGCGCA
This sequence comes from Methylosinus sp. DMC45, assembly GCF_056313885.1. Classification (NCBI taxonomy): domain Bacteria; kingdom Pseudomonadati; phylum Pseudomonadota; class Alphaproteobacteria; order Hyphomicrobiales; family Methylocystaceae; genus Methylosinus; species Methylosinus sp. DMC45. The sequence continues at coordinate 27,337 of NZ_JBQUZK010000047.1, read as the reverse complement.
TAGGAATGCTCGTCGGCGTCGGCGAAGACGTCGATCTCGTCCCAGCCCGTGCCGGTGGCGAAGCCGGCGTCGTCGAAATAGCCGCCGACCCCGGCCTGGGCGAGGCCGATGAGCGGGCGGGCGCTTCGCGTCGGCCGCTGCCCCTTGGCCAGGACCAGAGACATGAACTCGTCCAAGCTCGCGCCGGTCGCCTGCAGAACCTTGGCGATCGATTCGGTCGAGGGCCAGCGCAGCCGCCCATCGGCGGTCTGCCGCTTGGAGCGGTTGAAAGTGGTCGGGTCCAGCCCGGCCTTGCGGGCGAGGCCGGAGGCGGTGAGGCCATAGCGCTCGCCGAGCGCGTCCAGCGCCGCCCAGATTTGCGCATGCGTCAGGATCTCAGCCATTGGCGGACCTCATTCCTAGCGCTAGGAATAGAACAGTCGCCCGCGCTCCGCAATTCGAGATTTGCCCGGGAGCCAAATCTCCATTGCTGCGCGCCGCGGACTTTTTTTCGCCGGAAACTCTCGCATTTTCAGCAAATTCCAAGAGCCGCCCGGCAAGGCTCCATTGACCATGTCGCGAGGCCCGCCTATCTTGGAGCGATCGTGACCCAGCAGAGCGACAAAACACGGCAGTATGGACAGACGGCGGCGACGCTGCTCGTCGCCTATCTGCTCGTTCTGCAGGGACTGGCCGCGGGCCTCGTCGTCGGCGCCCGCGCCGGACAGAGCGCCCTCGGCAGCGCGATCTGCGTCACCGCCAAGGCGGTGGATGAGCGCTCGCAAGGGCCGCGCGCGCCCGCGCATGGAATGGACGCCTGCTGCGTCCAGCATTGCACGGGGCTCGACGGCGGCGTCATCGGCGGCTTCGCCGAGCTAGAGCCGCCGCGCTCGCCCGAGGCGGGAATTCTCCTGCCTCTGCGCGAGTCCGGCGGTCATAAACGTCTCGCCCAACTTCCTGTCGGAGCGCGCGCTCCGCCCGTCCTCGCCGTCTGAACGCAGCCGAGAGGCTGCGCCGCTGGCGCGCACTCTCGTTCCCGTCCCCCGGGCGGAGCGAAGGCGCATCCCCCAGAAGACAATAGCGAATTCGTGATCGACTCCACATGCGCCGCGATGCGCGGGGATCGACTCGAAAATCGCTCGAGAGGCCGAGTCGAGACAATGGATTACGATATTGCCCCCCGCGAGGGACGACGCGCCGCGCGAGCCGCGCCCGTCCAGGAACAGCCCAATGCGCCGGCGCGCCGCCGGATCGAGGTGCTGGAGACTTATTTCGGCGCCGATGGCCGCCCGGTGAAGCGCAAGAGCATTGGCGCGGCGCGCGTCGCCCGCCGCTATGACGAGCGCGGCAATAAGGTCGAGGAGGCCTATTTCAACGCCGACGGCAAGCCGACCCTGCGCAAGGGCCTCGGCGTCGCCAAGATCGCTTGGCGCTATGACGAGAGAGGCCGCCAGATCGACGCCTCCTTCTTCGACGCCGCCGGCGAGCCGGTCCAAAAGGGCGCCGCGGCGCGCGACCGGGCGCTCGCCGACGCCTGAACGGCTCTCCACAAAGAGGATCGAAGACGCAGGGCGGCCGAAAGGCCGCCCTCGGCGTTTCAGGGGGTTAGCCGTTCACGATCGCGATGGCGAAGCCGTCCCAGCCCTTGGAGCCGACCGTCTGAATGGCGGTCGCCGTGACGCGGGGCTCGGCGGCGATCGCCTCGAACAAAGCGCGCGCGCCGGCGGCGTTGGCGTCCGTCCCGGCGAGCACAGAGCCCTCCCGCACGACATTGTCGACGATGATGAGGCTCCCCGGCCGCGCGAGCGTCAGCGCCCAGGCGAAGTAATTGGCGTTATTGGGCTTATCGGCGTCGATAAAGGCGAGGTCGAAGGGAGCGGCCGCCTCTGCCGCGAGCTTGGGCAGCGTGTCCAACGCCGCGCCGACGCGAATCTCGACGCGGCTCGCGAGACCGGCCTTCGCCAGATTGGCGGCGGCGACATCGGCGTGCTTTTGCTCGAGCTCCAGCGTCACCAGCCGGCCGCCCTCGGGCAGAGCGCGCGCCAGCCATATGGTGCTGTAGCCGCCGAGCGCGCCCACCTCGAGAATGCGCTTCGCCCCTATGGAGCGCGCCAGCAGATGCAGCAGCTTGCCCTGCGGCGGCGAGACGTCGATCGCCGGCAGGCCGGCGGCCGCATTGGCGGAGAGGGCCGCATCGAGAGCGGCGTCGGCGCCGATCAGCCGATCGGCGATATAGGCGTCGACCTCACCCCAGGCTTGCGATGACATTCGCCCCTCCTCCGCGCGCGACCAAAGGAAGAGGCTCGGCGTCAGACGCCGAGCTTCTTCTGCAGATTGGTCGAGGACGTCGTGTATTGGAACAGCAGCTTCTTGTCCGGGAAGATGTAGCGATGCGCCTTCTGCGCGGCCAGCGCCGCCTCGTGGAAGCCGCAGAGAATGAGCTTCAGCTTGCCCGGATAGGTGTTGATGTCGCCGATGGCGAAAATGCCGGGGTGATTGGTCTCGAACTTCTCCGTGTCCACGGGAACGAGATTCTCGTGCAGGTTGAGGCCCCAATCCGCCACCGGGCCGAGCTTCATCGTCAGGCCGAAGAAGGGCATCAGGCGATGCGCCGACACCACCGTGTCGACATTGTCATTGCCGCGGATCGTCACCGAGGAGAGCTCGCCGTCGGCGCCCTCGATCGCCGTGACCTGGCCGAGACGGAAGTCGACCCGCTTGGCGGCGATATGCTCCTGCAGCGCATTGACCGAATGCGGCGCGGCGCGGAACTGGTCGCGGCGATGGACGAGCGTCAGGCTCTTGGCGATGGGCTGCAGATTGAGCGTCCAATCCAGCGCCGAATCGCCGCCGCCGACGATGACGACGTCGCGGTCGCGGAAATCCTCCATGCGGCGCACCGCATAGAAGACGGATTTGTTCTCATAAGCGTCGATGCCGGCGATCGGCGGCTTTTTCGGCTGGAAGGAGCCGCCGCCCGCCGCGACGAAGACCACCTTGGCCTTGAACTTCGTGCCGGCGTCGGTCGTCACCTCGAAGGAGGGCTGCTCGGGCGTGCCGGTGGGCGTCAGCGTCTCGACCATCTCATTGAAATGGAAGGTCGGATTGAAGGGCTTGATCTGCTCCAGCAGATTGTCGGTGAGGCCCTGGCCGGTGACGAGCGGATGGCCGGGAATGTCGTAGATCGGCTTCTCGGGATAGAGCTCGGAGCATTGGCCGCCAGCGCGCGGCAGAATATCGATGACATGGGCTCGAATATCGAGAAGGCCCAATTCGAAAACCGCGAACAGACCGGCCGGGCCGGCCCCGACGATCAGCGCGTCGGTCTCGATTGTCTCAGTCATTGTCCATCCTTCGCCGCGTTCGAAACGAAATTTCGCGAGGGCGGGGCGACTCTCGTCGGATCGAAACGCGCCGAGCGCGCTTCGATCGACCATGGCCGCCGCCATCGAAACAGGCAGGCCGGCGCGGCCAGCTCCGGTCGAAGCCCGATCCCTTCACGGCCATGGTCTATAGCATCCGCGCCGTCATGCAAATGTCTTCGGGAGGGCAAAACGGACGCCAAAAAAAACGCCGCGGCGGGGCGGCGTTTTGGTCCCTCGAATACGGCGCCTTCGCCCGGCGGACGCTCAGCCCTGCTGCGAGGGCGTCGTCACCACGAGACCGTCGAGCTCCGGCCGCACGGTGATCTGGCAGCTGAGGCGCGAATTGGGCTTCACGTCGAAGGCGAAGTCCAGCATGTCCTCTTCCATCTGCGAGGGCTTGCCGGCCTTCTCGACCCAGGCCTCGTCGACATAGACATGGCAGGTGGCGCAGGCGCAGGCGCCGCCGCATTCGGCCGGAATCTCGGGGATATCGTTGCGGCGCGCCGTCTCCATGACGGTGGAGCCCGTCTCGCCCTCGACCGTGCGGGCCTGACCATGCGAATCGACGAAAGTGATCTTCGCCTTGGTCGGAGCGCCGCCGCCGGGCTCGGCGCCATAGCGGTTCGCTTGGTCGTAGAGGCTGGTCTTCACCATGGTGCTCTGTCTCTTCCGTTGACGTGTCGGCGCGCCTGCCGCTGGCGCAAGTTTCGGCGGGCCGCCGAAGTCCCTCGCCCGAAGCTTCGGCCCGACGCTCGTCCTATCGCGCGATCAGTTATCATCGGCAGAGCGGGCGCGCTAGTCTTTCCTCGAGCCCGCGACGGGGTGATGTCAAACCTGCGCCGCGGCCCAGCGCACGATCTGCCCGACGGTCGCGGTCAGCGCCTCGTCCAGCGCCTGCGTCGCCGCCGCGCCAGTGGAATGGGGCGCCGGCGCGCGGCTCGAGAACACGCGGCCCTGGCCCACCGGCGCGCCGCGCGAATCGAGCATTCTGGCGGCGATCTCGACCACCGCCTCAGAGGTCGTCACATCGATCTCGAAGCGGCGAATCTCGGTCGAGAGCACATGGTCCGCGATCATTCCGGCGCGCACGACCGAGCCGGCGCGGCGGCCGATGTCGAAGCCGGCGATGAGCCGCGCCTGCACGAGCCGCGGCAGCCGATCCACCCATTGCGCCTCGGCGAGATTGGCGACCTCGTTCGGCCCGGTGCGCACGACGATGCGATCGGAGTCGATGGGCTGCACCGCCTGCGGCTCGGCGACGGCGAGCGTGCCGCGCAAGGGCCGCGCCAGCGCGCGCCCAACATCGCCGGGACCGCCGAGATCGAAGCTCTCGCGCTGCGGCGCGCCGCCGCAAGCCGCGAGCGCCAGAGCGGCGAGCAGAATGAGGGAGAGCGACGCTCTCGACGGCGTCATGGACCGATCCTTCCCGCTGATCGCGCGCGACGCCGCGGCGCTTTCCACAGTGATTCCAAGCTTACTCGAACGTCGCTGGCCATCAAAGAGCAACGCCTCTACTTGCCGCGATATTCCGGCAGAGACGGGCTCGCGCCGAAAATCACCTGCTGCGGATTCTTCTCCAGCGAGCGCACGGCCCGCTCCACCGTCTCCAGCGTCTTGCGCGCGTCGACGGCCAGCTGCTCATATTGCTTCAAGCCGCCGCCGGAGAAATTCTTGAGATTGGCCGAGGCGCCGGCGATGTCGGTCGCGATGCTGTTGAGCTTCTTGGGGTCGATCGCGGCGAGAAGCTTGTCGATGCGCGCCGGCAGCGGCTTCATCGAGGCGCTGATCTCCGACATGTCGTGAATGAAGGAGTCGATTCCGCCGGAATTATCGGCGAGCGCCTTGGTGAATTTCTCGGTGTTTCGCAGCGTGTCCGAGATGGTCTGCGAATTGGCGTCGAGCAATTTGCCCACCCGCTCGAGCACCTCCGTCGCGGTGGACGAGAGCTTTTGCACATTCTCGAGAATATTCTGAAACTCGGAGCGCTCGCCCTCTATGACGGGATAGGTCTCGCCCTGCCGGGCGCGCAGCTCCTCCGCGCCCGGCGTGCCGCCGGTGAGCGACACATAGGAGACGCCGGTGAAGCCGGCCTGCTCGAGACGCGCGCGCGTGTTGGTCTTCACCGGCGTCTTGCGGTCTATGCTGACGAGCACGTCGACGCGGCTCGGATCCTGTTCCGAAATGGCGAGCTGCGTCACCTCGCCCACCTTCAGCCCGTTGAAGCGCACGTCGCCGCCGCGCAGCAGGCCGCTGACCGAGCCGTAGAAATGCACCTCATAGGTTTTGTATTGCGCCGTCTGGCTCGCTCCCGAGAACCAGAAGACGAAGCCGAAGGCCGCGAACACCACGGCGAGGGCGAAAGCGCCGATGAGGGCGAAATTGGCGCGGGTTTCCATGGGGCCTACTCTCGTCCTCGCAGTTCTTTCGTCTTGCGCTCCTCGAGCGCGCCGGAGAGGCGCGATCCGCGCACGCCGTGGAAATAAGCCTTCAGCCAGGGATGCTCGCAGGCGAGCATCTCCTCCATCGGCCCGGCGGCGATCACCTTTCCCTCGGCGAGCGCGGCGATGCGGTCGCAGATGGAATAGAGGCTGTCGAGATCATGCGTCACCATGAAGACGGTCAATCCGAGCGTATGTTGCAGAGTGGCGATCAGCTCGTCGAACTCCGCCGCGCCTATGGGATCGAGGCCGGAGGTCGGCTCGTCGAGAAAGACCAGCTCCGGGTCGAGCGCGAGCGCGCGGGCGAGCGCCGCGCGCTTGATCATGCCGCCCGATAATTCGGCCGGAAATTTGTCCGCGGCGCTCGCGGGCAGGCCGACCAGCTCGAGCTTCAGCATCGCCAGCTCGTCCATCAGCCGCGCCGAAATATGCCCGGTCTCGCGCATGGGCATTTGAATATTCTGCCGCACGGTGAGGCTGGAGAACAGCGCGCCATTCTGGAACAGCACGCCCCAGCGCCGCTCGACGCGCCGGCGCTCGGCGGCGGAGAGCTTGTCGCGATCCTGCCCGAACAGCTCTATGAGGCCGGAGCGCTTGTCGACGAGGCCGAGAATGGTGCGCATCAGCACCGATTTGCCCTGCCCCGAGCCGCCGACGAAGCCGAGCACCTCGCCGCGATAGACATCGAGATCGAGGCCGCGCATCACCAAAGTCTGCCCGAAGGCGACGAAGAGATCGCGCACGCGAATGACCGTCTCGCGCGTCGCGGCGGGCTTTTCGATCGTCGGCGAGGCGAGGTCGGTCATCGGGCTAATATTTGATCGAGGCGAAGAAGATGGCGAAGAAGCCGTCGAGCACGATGACCATGAAGATCGCCTTCACCACAGAAGCCGTGACGTGGCGGCCGAGCGATTCGGCCGAGCCTCTGGTCGCCATGCCCTCCATGGCGGCCACCATGCCGATGACCAGCGCCATGAATGGCGCCTTTATGAGGCCGACGATGAAAGTGTTGCGGCCGATCGCCGCCTGCAGCAGCGAGAGATAGGCCGCCGGGCTGATGCCCTCATAGACCCAGCACACCAGAAGGCCGCCGAACAGCGCCGACATATCGGCGATGAAGGTGAGCAGCGGCAGCGACAGAACCAGCGCCAAGACGCGCGGCGTCACCAGCACCTCGACCGGCGAGAGGCCCATGACGCGCAGAGCGTCGACCTCCTCGCGCATTTTCATCGAGCCGAGCTCGGCGGTGATGGCGGAGCCGGAGCGGCCGGCGATCATGATGGAGGTGAGCAGCACGCCGAGCTCGCGCAGCACCAATATGCCGATGAGATCGACCGCATAGGCGCCCGCGCCGAAGCGTCGCAGCTGGAATATGCCCTGCTGCGCGACAATGGCGCCGACGAGCAGATTGATGAGCGCGATGATCGGCAGGCTGCGAAAGCCGAAGCTCTCCATATGATAGACGAGCGAGGTGAAGCGAAAGCGTCCCGCCGCCATGAGCGAGACGCCCGAGGCGACGACGAACTCGCCGAGAAAGCCCACGCCGCTATAGGCGTCCTGCGCCGCCGAGACGACGGAGCGGCCGAGATCGGCGAGAATGTCGACGACGAGCAGGCGACGGCAGCGCGACGGCGCCTCGAAGGGACGAAACTTCGTCTCCTGCAGCAAGATGACATGCTCCGGCCGCGCGCCCTCCAACGAGACGGCGACCCCGGCATGGGCGAGCTCGTCCATGGCGCGGCCGATGATCCAGGCGCCGGCGGTGTCGAGCCGGACGATTTGCGCGAGATCGACGATAGCGCGAGCGGCGCCGCGGGCGGCGGCGGCCATGCCGGCGGCGTCCTTCTCCAGGGCGGCGGAATCGGCGAGCACCCATTCGCCGCCCAATGTGAAGCGCACGGCCTCGCCCTCGCGTCGCGACGAGAGACGGGCCGTATGGTCGAGGTCCGTGGCCATGCCTATTTTCGGCCCTATGGGCCGGCGGCTCCCTTTCTCCGCGCCCCGCAGCGTCTTAACTTCCGCCGCAGCCAGAGTCGAGCGCGAGCCTGGCCGCGACGCGCCTAGTCTCTCTGTTTCAACTGGAAAAATCGCTATGGGCGTCCAACTGACCATTTCCGTCGAACGTTTCCCCATCGCCGGGCGATTCGTCATCTCCCGCGGCGCCAAGACCGAGGCCGTCGTCGTCGTGGCGCGACTCGCCGACGGCGACGCCCTGGGCCAGGGCGAATGCGTGCCCTACGCCCGCTATGGCGAGAGCGTGGAGAGCGTCGTCGATCAGCTGGAGAGCGTGCGCGATCTCCTCGAGGCCGGCGCCGACCGCGCTGCCCTCGCCGCTCTGCTGCCGCCGGGCGCCGCCCGCAACGCCGCCGATTGCGCGCTCTGGGATTTGGAGGCGAAGCGCACCGGCGTCGCCGCCTATCGGCTCGCCGGGCTCCTGCGCATGGAGCCGCTCGTCACCGCCTATACGATCTCGGTCGGAACGCCGGAAGAAATGCGCGAGGCCGCCGCCAAGGCGGCTCATCGCCCGCTGCTGAAGGTGAAGCTCGCCGGAGATGGCGACGCCGAGCGCATTGCGGCTGTGCGCGCCGGAGCGAACGATTCGGCGCTGATCGTGGACGCCAACGAGGCGTGGCGCGAAGAAAATTTCCTTGCCAATAGCGAAGCCTGCGCAAAGGCCGGCGTGAGGCTGATCGAGCAGCCGCTGCCGGCGGGCGCCGATGCAGCGCTCGCGCGCCTCCCCCGCCTCGTGCCGATCTGCGCCGATGAGAGCGTGCATGACCGCATCGGCCTTTCCGCTCTGGTCGGGCGCTATGACGCCGTGAACATCAAGCTGGACAAGACCGGCGGCCTCACCGAGGCGCTCGCGCTCGCCGCCGAGGCGCGGCGGCTCGGCTTCTCGATCATGGCCGGCTGCATGGTCGGCACCTCGCTGGCGATGGCCCCAGCGCTGATCGTGGCGCAAGGGGCGGAGTTCGTCGATCTCGACGGCCCGCTGCTGCTGGCGAAGGACCGCGAGCCGGGGCTGCGGTATGAAGGGTCGCTGGTGTTTCCGCCAGAGAGGGGGTTGTGGGGGTGAGCGACGAAGGAGCGAGACCAACGACGTCAGACGCGGCTATACGACTTTGATATCGAGAATTTCTTGAAATCGAGGCAGCCAGACGTACCCCTGCCCTTTTCGAGCGGCGTAGCCGAGATCGCACATGTCGGGCATCAGATCACGCATGTAGCAGCCGAGCGGAAACTCGACCCCGATTTCGTCGGTCATGCCTACTTTGTCTCTTGCGAAATAGAACAGGCTCGCGAGGAGCCTCGGCAGCGGCGCTCCTGACGAAGCGCGCTCATATGCGATCCGCTCTGCTTCTTCGGAAGCGCAAACAAGCTCGAAGCAACAGGCATGGCCTGGAGGATCGACCAGGGGCCGCAACAGTCCGAGCTTTTCGAGCTGTTCGGCGTAGTCTTCCAGATCGGATTGAAATGCATGAAAGAAATATGGCGTGGCGAGCGGGATTTCGCGCCCGTCGCGAAACAGTTCGCCGGGCTCATGACACAGAAGCGATTCGACGCCATCGATCATCAGTCGAACGCATCGCCCAAAAATTCGTCTATCGCGCTCGAGCATGTGACCTCACAGAGCCTGCCGAATTCACGCCACCTTCGGCGTGAGTCGCGCAATGGAAACGCTCGCGCGCGCCCGCGCTCGCGCGAGGTCATAGGCGATCTGCATACGCATCCACGCGTCGGCCGATCCGCCGAAAGCCTGCTCGAGCCGCAGCGCCATTTCCGGCGTGAGCCCGTGATGGCCGTTGATGAGGCGATAGAGCTGTTGCCGCGTCACGCCGAGCCCCTTCGCCGCCTCGGCGACGCTCAGGCCCAGCTCCTCTATATTGTCTCGGATGAGCCCACCGGGATGGGCAGGATTTTTCATCATCGCCCGCGCCTTCATCAGTGATAGTCGACGAAATCGACATCTATTGTCCACCGGCTCCATGGCGCCGATCGAAGGTTTCCTCATCCTGAGGAGCCGGCGAAGCCGGCGTCTCGAAGGACGAGGAAACCGTCAGCGCCGCCCTCTGGAACCTCGCGCTTCGAGACGGCGGCTTCGCCGCCTCCTCAGCGTGAGGACGAGGGGGATCGCTCTTCCGCATCTTCGACCCGACCGCCGAAACATGCTATGGGAACCGCCTCCGCCCGAGGCAAGCCCCCCCAATCCCCTTCTGAAATTCCCGAGGCCCACCCATGCCCACCAAGGCCTATGCGGTCCAATCCGCCACGGCGCCTTTCGCGCCTTTTTCCCTCGAGCGCCGCGCGCCGGGACCGAGGGATGTCGCGATCGACATTCTCTTTTGCGGCGTCTGCCATTCCGATCTGCATACGGCGCGCAGCGAATGGCCGGGCACGCGTTACCCTTGCGTGCCGGGCCATGAGATCGTCGGCCGCGTGACCGCCGTCGGCGCTGAGGTAATGCGGTTCAAGGCCGGCGATATAGCCGCCGTCGGCTGCATGGTCGACAGCTGCCGCCGCTGCTTCTCTTGCGACGATGGGCTCGAGCAATATTGCGAGCATGGCTTTGTCGCCACCTACAATGGCGCGCTCGACGGCTCCGGCGAGAACACCTTCGGCGGCTATTCGACGGCGATCGTCGTCGATGAGCATTTCGTGCTCGCCATCCGCCATCAGGAGGCGCAGCTCGCCGCCGTGGCGCCGCTGCTCTGCGCCGGCATCACCACATGGTCGCCGCTGAAACATTGGGGCGCCGGGCCGGGCAAGAAGGTCGGCGTCGTCGGCATTGGCGGGCTCGGCCATATGGGCGTGAAGCTCGCCCATGCGCTGGGCGCGCATGTCGTCGCCTTCACCACCTCGCCGTCGAAACGCGAGGCCGCTCTCGCGCTCGGCGCCGATGAGGTGGTGGTCTCCAAGGATGCGGAGGCCATGGCGGCCCGCGCAGGCAGCCTCGATTTCATCCTCGATACGGTCGCCGTGTCCCATGATCTCGACGCCTATGTGAATCTGCTGAAGCGCGATGGCGTGCTGACGCTCGTGGGCGTGCCGGAGACGCCGCATCCCTCGCCGTCGGCGGGCGGGCTGATCTTCAAGCGGCGGCAGATCGCCGGCTCGCTGATCGGCGGCATAAAGGAGACGCAGGAGATGCTCGACTTCTGCGCCGAGAAGGGCATTGTCGCCGATATAGAAACGATCGCCATGCAGGAGATCGAGACCGCTTACGCCCGCATGGTGAAGAGCGATGTGAAATATCGCTTCGTCATCGATATGGCGACGCTGAAAGCCGCGTGAGCCTCACGAGAGCTCGCTCTCTCTTTGTTGCGACGCGTTTCCAACGCCGAACCGGCGTCCACTTCGGCTGGAAACGCTCAATGAAAATCGAGCAGCGAGCCCTTGTCGATCTTGAACAGATTGGCGTCCGGCGCGCTGCTGCGGTCGATATTGAACAGCGACACCAAGGTCTCATAGCCCTGCGGGTCGGAGACCTGCCATTGCTTGAGCAGGAAGGTCTTGGAATCGAAGATCAGCTTGATCTTCGACGTGCCGCCGAAGGTCGCCTTGTCTTCTATCGAGATGGAGGCGCCGGCGTCGTCGATCACGACATCGACGAGCTTCACGTCCTTTTGCAGATCGACCTTCTCGTTGAGCAGGAATTTCAGCGGCGTCTGATTGATGAAATAAAGGTCCTGCGTGTTGAGCTTGCGGTCGCGCACGGCGACCTGCACGCCGTCGGAGACGACCTCCATCGTGGCCGGCTGCGCATATTCGAAGCGCATGCGCCCGACCTTATGCACATAGAGCTTGCCCTCGGCCCTTCGGCCATCGCCGCCGATCTGCACGAAATCGGCCGTCATGACGGGCGAGGAGTTGAGCGAGGCCTCGGCGCGCTTGATCGCCTCGTCGCGGGTGAGCGGCGCCTGCGGCTGCGCCGCCACTGCGACAGCGGCCGCGGCTCCGCCCACGGCGGCGGCGCCCACTGCCGCTTTGGCGGCGTCGGCGGCGGGCGCGGGCGGCTTGGGCGCGGCGGGGGGAATCGTTTTGGCGTCGCCGGGCTTGGCCTGAGCCGCTTTGGAATCGGCCGCCGGCTTCGCCTTGGCGTCGGCCGCGCCCGGCTTGCCCTTGGCCGCCGCCGCAGGCTTGCCCGCCTGAGCCTTGGCGGCCGGCGCCGGTTGCGGCTTTTTCTTCGGCTCCACGGCCTGGGCGCCGGAGGCGGCGAGAAGGGCGAGGACCAGCGCGGCGGCGAGAGGCGATTTCACGGGAATTGGTGCTCCGGGACATTTCGGCGCGGCTGATCGGAAGCCGTCCGCCGTCCTCACTAGGACGGCGATATGGCTAATGTTGGATCATATTCGCCGAGCACGATTGCGTCGCCCTGACGTGCGGCGTGTCCCCTTCTCCCGCACGCGGGAGAAGGTGGCCCCGCGAAGCGGGGTCGGATGAGGGTCCCTGCCGTTCGAGAGGTTGCGCCGAAAACCGAGGCGCCCTCATCCGACCCGACTACGTCGGGCCACCTTCTCCCACAAGTGGGAGAAGGGAGGCGCCCTTCCGTCGCGGCTCCGGTTCCCTCACGCCGCATCTATGTCGAACGCCCCGCGATCGATCCCGCCGCCCACCAATATCTCGCGCTTGCCGGCGTGATTGGCTTGGCCCACCACGCCTTCGCGCTCCATCTGCTCCACCAGCGAAGCGGCCTTGTTGTAGCCGATCGACAAGCGCCGCTGAATGTAGCTCGTCGAGCATTTGCGGTCGCGCAGCACGATCGCCACGGCGCGGTCGTAGAGATCGGCGCCCTCCTCCGCATCCATGGAGCCCGGCGCGGCGCTCTCGGCCGCCTCCTCGGAGAGCTCGTCCTCCGTGGTGATGGCGTCGAGATATTGCGGCTGCCCTTGCGTCTTCAAATGCGCGACGATCTTCTCGACCTCCACATCCGAGACGAAAGGCCCGTGCACGCGCGAGATGCGACCGCCGCCGGCCATATAGAGCATGTCGCCCTGCCCCAAGAGCTGCTCGGCGCCCTGCTCGCCCAAAATGGTGCGGCTGTCGATCTTCGACGTCACCTGGAAGGAGATGCGCGTCGGGAAATTCGCCTTGATCGTGCCGGTGATGACATCGACCGAGGGACGCTGCGTCGCCATGATGAGATGAATGCCCGCCGCGCGCGCCATTTGCGCGAGGCGCTGGATCGCGCCTTCGATATCCTTGCCGGCGACGAGCATCAGATCCGCCATCTCGTCGACGATGACGACGATGAAGGGCAGAGGATGCAGCTCCATCTCCTCGCGCTCGAAAATCGCCTCGCCGGTCTCGCGATCGAAGCCGGTCTGCACCGTGCGGGTGATGACCTCGCCCTTGGCCTGCGCCTCGACGACGCGCTGGTTGAAGCCTTCGATATTGCGCACGCCGAGCTTGGACATTTTCTTGTAGCGGTCCTCCATCTCGCGCACCGCCCATTTGAGGGCCACCACCGCTTTTTTGGGGTCGGTGACGACGGGCGTCAGCAGATGGGGGATGTTGTCATAGACCGAAAGCTCGAGCATTTTCGGATCGACCATGATGAGGCGGCACTCTTCCGGCTTCATCCGGTAGAGCAGCGACAGAATCATCGTGTTGATGGCGACCGATTTGCCGGAGCCGGTCGTGCCGGCGACGAGAAGATGCGGCATGCGCGCGAGATCGACGATGACCGGCTCGCCGCCGATCGTCTTGCCGAGCGCAATGGCGAGGCGATGCTTGGTCTTCTCGAAATCCTCGCAGGCGAGAAGCTCGCGCAGGAAGACCGTCTCGCGGCGATGGTTGGGCAGCTCTATGCCGATGGCGTTGCGGCCGGAGACCACGGCGACGCGCGCCGAGACCGCCGACATGGAGCGGGCGATATCATCGGCGAGGCCGATGACGCGCGAGGATTTGATGCCGGGCGCGGGCTCCAGCTCATAGAGCGTGACCACCGGGCCGGGACGCACATTGATGATCTCGCCCTTGACGCCGAAATCCTCGAGCACGCCCTCCAGCAGGCGGGCGTTCTGCTCCAGCGCATCCTGCGAGATTTTGGCGGCCGCGGCCTGCTTCTTCGGCTCGCTCAGCAGCAGCAGCGGCGGCAGCTCATAGCGCAGAGATTCGTTGCGGCTCTCGAACAAGGTCGGCTGACGCTCGCGCATCACCCGCTTGCCCTGCTTCAGCGGGCCGGCGGGCTCCATCACGCGGGCGGAGGCCGGCGGCGGCTCGTCGTAATCCTCCTCGCGCGGCGTGGCCGCGGCCGCGGCGGCGCGCGCGGGCGCCGGCGGCGGGACGAAGGAGAAAGCGTCGAAGACCGGCTCGCGGCGCGCGGAGAGCAAAGGCGGGCCGGACGGCTCCTCGATCTCGACCGGCTTGCGGCGCCGCGCCAGCAGCGCGGCGAAACGACGCGTGACCAGCGTCTTTATGGTGAGGCCGGCGTGAATGAGCGCGCCCAGCGAGACGATGGCGACGCCGGGCTCGTCATCCTCTTCTTCCTCATCGATTCGGCGCCCCGCGGGCTCGTCCTCGCCATGGGCGGCCGCAGCGGCCTCGAAGCCGAAGCCGGCGGCGCCGGTGAGGGCGAGAATGGCGGTTCCGGCGCCGACCAGCGCCACCAGCGCCATGGCCGCCGCCGAATCGCCGAAGAAGCGGCGCGGCAGCGCCAGCACGGCGTCGCCGAGCACGCCGCCGAGCCCGGTGGGCAGCGGCCAGCGGTCGGTGACGGGCAGGAGTGAGACGACCGCCGCCGCCGCGAGCGCGCCGATGATCCACAAGCCGAAGCGCAGCAGCGGCCGATGCAGCGCGCGCTGGGTGACGAGCCGCAGGCCCTGCGCCGCGATCGGCAATATCGCCGCGATCGCCGCGAGGCCGAACAGCTGCATCAATATATCGGCGGCGACCGCGCCGCCGGAGCCGAGCAGATTGCGCACCCGCCCGGTGGTCGCATGATTGAAGGAGGGGTCGCGCGCCGACCAGGAGACCAGCGCCAGAGCCGCCGCGACCGAGGCCGCTATCAGCGCCGCGCCGGCGAGCTCCGCGGCTCGGCGCGCCGTGAACTCGCGCACCGGCTCGGAAACGTGACGGAATGCGTTGCTGCGCATCATGACGAATGAGCCTACTCGTGCGACGATTTAGAAATGCAGCGAAGCACGCCGAAAAAGGGCGCGCTCGGCTGACGTGACGGCCGAGGGTAGGCAGGCGGGGTTAAGGGGCGATTAACCCTGACGCCCGCCCTGCCGCGCCGCGGGCTCCCGCCGCCGCGCTCAGATCACGCCCAACTCGGGCGGGCCATAGCCCATCTCCGGCAGGGCGTAGACCTGATAGCTATAGACATTCTTCAGCGCTTCCTCCGGCGTCATGCGCCGGTAGTCGTGCTTTCCCGCTTCGCGCGCCGCGCCATTTGGCTTGGGATGCGGCGTGCTGACGTGGTCGATCTCGCGCCCGGATTTGAAACGGCCGCCACAATAGTGGCCCAGCTCGTGAATGATGACCGGGAGGCTGCCGAACCGCTCATTGGCGACATAGATATAGGCGCCCTGCTCGCCGGATTCGATTTCTGCGATGCTGAAAGAATATCCGCCCACATGCGCATAGGCGAGAGCGTCCTCGCGATAGTGATCCGACAATTGGAAGAGCGGGAAGCTGCCGGCGATGAATTTGCTCAGGGCGGCGTTCATGCGCTGGTAGATCGTCGACACCGCGTCGATATTGTCCAATGGATAGGCCGATTTGTGGAATTTGAAATGCCAATCCGCTTCGCGTTTCAGCTGCGCATTGGAGAATAGCGGGCTCGGCAATGCGTAGGAGGACCGCACGACCGAAAGACGGTGGAGCGCGTTCATCACCCGCGCCCGCGCGACCGGAGCCTGTTCCCGCGCGATCTCCAGCAAATCGGTTCGGCTTCCCCAATTGGCGATGACATTCATCTTGTCGATCGTCCATTTTCCCGGATCGACGCGCCCATCGGGGCGCCAGCCGTCATGGAATTGCGGATTTGCCGGGAACTGCTTCTTCTGGAAGTCGAGAATGGCGCCCCGCGTCAGCGGTCCGCATATTCCGTCTGTCGCCAATAGCGGCGCGGGACCGCCGTTGATCTTCGGAATCTTGTCGAGAAGCTGCTGAATCTTCAGCACGTCCGAATAGGAATTGACGCCGCCGAGGCCGACGGATTCGGAGATTCGAACCTCGTCCGGCTTGCGCGCCGGCGGGGCGTCCGCAGAACGATAGTCGATAATGCCGTGCGATTTGCAAATACACCAACGCATTCGCGGCCCCCGCCCTCGATTGAAGAAACGATCGCTCAAAATCCCCGCTTCGATCGCTCCCCCGATCGAAAGAGAACGAACCGAGCGTCTCGGGACCTTCTAAAAATCCATGTCGATCGCCGAGCGGTCTTCTCGCCCGACACAACGAGAAATAATGTGCGCCCGCGCACGAGAGGGCGCAAGGACCGCGCCCCTCGGCCACTCGCGCCGCGCGACAGCCTCGCGCAAGGCGCGCGGCTAGACTGCGTGGATGGCGCGTCCCGATTCGCCGAGGAGCGCCCTCGCATTCTCGAGGAGACCGCGCGTGAAGGCCGTAATATTCGCAGGCGGTCTCGGCACGCGCCTCAGCGAGGAGACCGACAATCGCCCCAAGCCCATGATCGAGATCGGCGGCAAGCCGATCCTGTGGCACATAATGAAGATCTACTCGCAGCACGGGGTAAACGAGTTCGTCGTCTGCCTCGGCTACAAAGGCTATTTCATCAAGGACTATTTCACCAACTATTTCCTGCATATGAGCGACGTCACCTTCGACCTCGCCGAGAACAAGACCATCGTCCACAACAAGATGGCCGAGCCCTGGCGCATCACGCTGGTCGACACCGGCATAGAGACTTTGACGGGCGGGCGCCTGAAGCGCATCGCCGATTATCTGCCCGACAACGAGCCTTTCTGCCTCACCTATGGCGACGGCGTCGCCGATATCGATATCGCGGGCGAGATCGACTATCACCGCGCCCATGGCCGGCTCGCGACCATGACCGTCGTGCGTCCGCCGGGCCGCTTCGGCGCCGTCACAATGGATGGCGACGACATTCTCTCCTTCGACGAAAAGCCGCGCGGCGACGGCGGCTGGATCAATGGCGGATTCTTCGTGATGTGGAAGAAGGCGCTCGATTATATCGACGGCGACTCCACCGCGCTCGAGCAGCAGCCGCTGACCCGCATCGCGGCCGACGGGCAGCTGCGCGCCTATCGCCACGACGGCTTCTGGCAATGCATGGACACGCTGCGCGACAAGCGCTTCCTCGAGCAATTGTGGAGCGGCGGCGAGGCGCCCTGGAAGGTCTGGGCGTGAGCAGAATTCGCGGCGATCGAGGCGAGCCTGAAGGCTCGCGGTCCAGGGCGCTGCTTGGACCGCGAGCCTTCAGGCTCGCTCTTCCGCAATCGGCGAACGCCCGATGACGCCGCAATTTTGGGCCGGCAAGCGCGTCCTCGTCACCGGACACACCGGCTTCAAGGGCGGCTGGCTCTCCTTATGGCTCATGCGGCTCGGCGCGAATGTCGCGGGCTATGCGCTCGCGCCGCCGACCGAGCCCAGCCTTTTCGCGCTCGCGCGCCTCGACCAGAAGATGGAAAGCGTCATCGGCGATATTCGCGACGCCGAGCGGCTGACGCGCGCCGTACGGGAGCTCGAGCCGCAGATCGTCTTCCATCTCGCGGCGCAGCCGCTCGTCCGCTACTCCTACGCCAATCCGATCGAGACCTTCGCGGTCAATGCGCTCGGCACGGCGCATCTGCTGGAGGCGCTGCGCGGCGCGCCGTCGGCGCGCGCCATCGTCATCGTCACCAGCGACAAATGCTATGAGAATCGCGAATGGCCCTGGGCCTATCGCGAAAACGAGGCGATGGGCGGCTTCGACCCCTATAGCGCCAGCAAAGGCTGCGCGGAGCTCGTCGCCGCCTCCTTCCGCAATTCCTATTTCGCGACGCCGGAGCAGCCCTCGCGCGGGGCGGCGCTGGCCACGGCCCGCGCCGGGAATGTCATCGGCGGCGGCGATTGGGCGGCGGATCGGCTCGTGCCCGATATTTTGCGCGCGCTGGAGCGCGGCGAGACGGCGCAAATACGCTTTCCGCGCGCGGTGCGTCCCTGGCAGCATGTGCTCGAGCCGCTCGCCGGCTATCTGACGCTCGCCGAGCGCCTGTGGACCGATGGCGCGCCCTTCGCGGAGGCCTGGAATTTCGGCCCCGATCCCGCCGGCGAGCGCACGGTCGCGGAGATCGCCGACGCGCTCTGCCGCGCCTATGGCGAGGGCGCCGGCTGGACGAAGAGCGGCGGCGACGAGCCGCATGAGGCGCATTTGCTGAAGCTCGATTCCGCCAAGGCGCGCAGCCGGCTCGGCTGGCGCCCGCAATGGTCGATCTTCGAGGCGCTGGAGGCGATCGTCGATTGGGAATCGCGCCGCCGCCGCGGCGAGGATGTGGCGACCACATCGCTCGCCCAGATCGACGCCTATGAGAGACGCATGGACGCCGCCGAGCGCGGCGCGCGCACGCCCGGAGCAATGATATGACCCCGCCCGCAGCCGCCGCCCTGCAAGCCCCCGCCGAGACGGCGGATGAGAAAGAAGCGCTGCGCGCGCAGATTTTGGCGCTCGTCGGCCGCTACGCCGAGATCGCCCATGCGACGCCGGAATTTCGTCCCGACGCCTCCGCCGTTCCGGTCTCCGGCAAGGTCTATGGCGCTCGCGAGATGCAGACGCTCGTCGATTCGGCGCTCGACTTCTGGCTCACCACCGGGCGCTTCAACGATGCTTTCGAGAAGGCTCTGGAGACGTTCATCGGCGTCCGCCATGCGCTGACCGCCAATTCCGGCTCCTCGGCCAATCTTCTCGCGCTCACCGCGCTGACCTCGCCGCTGCTGAAGGAGCGCGCGCTTCAGCCGGGCGACGAGGTCATCACCGTCGCCGCCGGCTTTCCGACGACGCTCAATCCCATATTGCAGAATGGGATGACGCCGGTCTTCGTCGATGTCGACATTCCGACCTACAATATCCGCGCCGATCTCATAGAGGCGGCGATCTCGCCGCGCACGCGCGCCATAATGATCGCCCATACGCTCGGCAATCCTTTCGATCTCGCCGAGGTGACGCGCATCGCCGAAAAATATGGCCTGTGGCTGGTCGAGGATTGCTGCGACGCGCTCGGCTCGCTCTATGACGGGCGCCAGGTCGGCACATTCGGCGACATCGGCACGCTGAGCTTCTACCCGGCGCATCACATCACAATGGGCGAAGGCGGCGCCGTCTTCACCTCGCGCTCGGCGCTGCGCCGCAGCGTCGAATCCTTCCGCGACTGGGGCCGCGATTGCTGGTGCGCGCCGGGCAAGGACGACACTTGCAAGAAGCGCTATGAGTGGCAGTCGGGCGATCTGCCCTTCGGCTATGATCACAAATATGTCTATCAGCATCTCGGTTATAATCTGAAGATCACCGATATGCAGGCCGCCGTCGCTCTGGCGCAGATGGAGCGCCTGCCGGCCTTCATCGCGGCCCGCAAGCGCAATTTCACGCTGCTGAAGGAAGCGCTGCGTCCCTATGAGGATATCTTCCTGCTGCCCGAGGCGACGCCGCGCAGCGATCCCTCCTGGTTCGGCTTCGCGCTGACGCTGCGCGAGAGCGCGCCTTTTGGACGCGAGGCGCTGCTGCAGCATCTCGCCGAGAAGCGCATCGGCTCGCGGCTGCTGTTCGGCGGCAATCTCTTGCGCCAGCCTTATATGAAGGACCGCCCGCATCGCGTCGCCGGCGCGCTCTCCGCCACCGACGCCATCATGCGCCGCACTTTCTGGGTCGGCGTCTATCCCGGCCTCAGCGAAGCGCATATCGCCTATATCGCCGAGTCGATCGGCGCCTTCCTCGCGGATGCAGGACATTGGCGCGCCGCCTGATACGACTTCCGATCGATCCATTCGGATGAAGCATCCGTCCCTCGCCCTGAGGAGCCCGCGAAGCGGGCGTCTCGAAGGGTCTCGCCGCTGCGTGTCGCTGGAACGTCCTTCGAGGCTTTTTGCGTGCCGCAAAAAGCGCCTCAGGACGAGGGGATTGTGTTTGCCGCGCCGAAGCAATCAGCCGGAAGCCGCATGAGCGCGCGAAACGCGTCGGGCCCCGACGACACGGGATTGTAATAATTCTGAATACACGTATTAGTTGTATTTCTGCGGCGTCGATGCTAGTTTCGTCGATATGCAGCGCATCTTCGGCCGATTGTTCCTGTCTCGCCGAGCTTCGCGAAATATCGCGATGCTGCTCTGCATTCTCGTCTTTCAATCGCTGTTCGCGCTCGTCCCCGCGCCGCGGCCGGAGCATGGCGCTCTGGCTTCGACCTGCGCGTCGAGCGCGACGGAAAAGAGCGGCGCGCCTCTAGATCGTCATTGCCGAACGCTCGACTGCTGCATGTTCGGCTGCGCATCGCATGACGCGTCTTGGCTCGAAACGGCGTTCGCCTCGGCGCATCTCGTCCCATGGTCGAAGCCGACGCCGACGCGCCGTCCGGGCGATGCGCGGTCGCGCCCGCTGATCGCGCATCTCCTCTTCGTCGCGCGCGGGCCGCCCGCCGCGATCTGATCTCCATCTACTGCTCATTCTCGATTCCCTTCGCGCGTCGCCGCTCGCCGAGGCCCGACATGTCGCGCCGCGAGCCTTGTCGCACGGTCAGAGATTTGTCGCGCGCGACGCTCGTCGCGCGCAGCGCCCGACTTCGCTTTTTTTTCAAGACATCGGCGGCTCGACGGAGCCTCGCCCTCGATGAAGGGATTTTCCAATGCCGAGACTGAAATCCACGAGCGGCCGCGCCGCGAGACTTTCTGACATCGGGACGCAGGAGGGCGCGCGATGACCGCCCCGGACAAAGCCCTCGGCGCGCTCTATCAGGACTATGCGCCGGCGCTGCGCCGCTTCGCGCGTCGCCGCGTCGGCATGCAAGAGTCGGAAGATATTGTGCAGGATATTTATCTCCACGCGCTGCAGCGCGTCGATGTCGCCAAGCTCGAGAGCCCGCGCGCCTATCTCTTCCGCATCGCCGCCAATCTCTCGGTCGACGCCATGCGCCGGAATCGCATCCGCTCGCGCTACACCGAGGAAGCCGCGCGCGACGCCGATCAGGCGGAGATGTCGAACTCCGGCGACGCGATCGCCACGCTCATGGAATTTCAAAAGCTGCGCGCCGCGCTGGAGCGGCTGCCGCCGCTCTATCGCGAGATACTTCTGCTGAAACGCCTCGAGCATCTGACCAGCGCCGAGATCGCGGCGCGCGTCGGCGTGTCCCTGCGCACTGTCGAGCGTCATCTCGCCCGAGCCAATGACGAGATCCGGCGCGATCTCGGCGCGTGAAGCAAAATTGCAAGACGGAGCGCCGGGAAACGGCTCGGCGCTCCGCTACGAAAGTGATGCTCAGACGCTCGACATGCCGCCATCCACGAGGAGATCGGCGCCGGCGACATAACCATTGGTCGCGAGGAACAGCACGGCCTGCGCGACCTCCTCCGGCCTGCCGATGCGCCCCAAGGGGGTACGCGTCGTCAGATATGCGCGCAGCTCGGCGACTTGATCTTCCGTCAGACCGAGCTTGCCGTAGATCGGCGTCTCCGTCGCGCCTGGACTGACGACATTGACGCGAATTCGGCGATGCGCGAACTCCTTCGTCCAACTGCGCGCGAAGGAACGGACGGCGGCCTTGCCCGCCGAATAGACGCCGAAGGCCGGAGTTCCCTCGACACTGGCGTTCGAGGAATCGAGAATGATCGCGCCGCCCTCGACCAGCAGCGGCAGCGCCTTTTGCACAGTGAACAGCAGGCCCTTCACATTTATGTCGAACAGTCGGTCGAAATGCTCCTCGGAAACCGCGCCGATCGGCGCGAATTCCGCGATCGCCGCATTGGCGAACAAAATATCGATGCGACCGAATTTTCGAGCGACCTCTGCATAGAGCGCATCGAGATCGGCGAGCTTCGAGACGTCGCCGCAGACGCCATGCGCCTTCGCACCGAGCCGCGCGACGGCCTCCTCCAGCTCGCGTGCACGACGACCCGTCACGATGACCTCCGCGCCGCGCTCGACGAAGAGCGCGGCGGTCGCGAGCCCTATGCCGCTCGCGCCGCCGGTGACAACGGCGATTTTTCCGTCGAGCTCCGACATCGCCTCGTCCTCCGCTCGTCGATCAGACCGCCACCAGCCCGCCATCGACATAGAGATCGACGCCGGCGACATAGCTGCTCGCATCGGAGGCGAGGAACAGGACAGCCTCCGCCACCTCCTCCGCTTTGCCGAAGCGTCCGAGCGGAACGCTGGTCGCCAATTGCCCCGCCAATTCGTCGTGCTGCTGCTCGGAGAGGCCCATCGTGTCGAAAATCGGCGTCTCGATCGGGCCGGGACTCACCACATTGACGCGAATCTTGCGGGCTTTCAGCTCGGCCGTCCAGGTGCGGGCGAAGGAGCGCACCGCCGCTTTGGTCGCCGAATAGACGCCGAAGCCGGGCGTGCCGACCGTATTGGCGATCGACGAGTTGAGCACGATCGCGCCGCCGTCCGAAAACAGCGGCAGCGCCTTCTGCACGGTGAACAGCAGGCCTTTGACGTTGATGTCGAACATATGATCGAAGAAGGCCTCGTCCACCTGCTCGACCGGCGCGAGACGGACGACGCCGGCGTTGGCGAACAGAATGTCGATGCGGCCGAAGCGCTGCTTCACCTCGGCAAAGAGCCGATCGAGATCGGCGAGCGACGAAACGTCCCCCTGCACGCCGACGACGCCGGAGCCGATGCGCGCGACCGCGGCGTCGAGCTCCGCCTTCCGCCGGCCGGTGACGACGACCTGAGCGCCCTCCTTGGCGAAAAGCTCCGCCGTGGCGAGGCCTATGCCGCTATTGCCGCCGGTGACGACCGCGATTTTTCCTGAAAGACGACCCATGCTCGCGCTCCTTTCGCGCTAAATTCATTAGTTCAGGAATACGGAACTACTGAATGAATGTCAATCGTGCTAGTGTGACGCATGAGGAAGCTCCACCATCCGCGGCCGGAAGAGATCACAGTCGAAGGGATTCTCTACGCCCTGGCCGATCCTGTGCGGGTGCAGATATTCACCCGGCTGGCGGCGTCGGAATGCGCGCAGAACTGCTCGCAATTCCTGAATGTTCTCGATCAGGCGCCGCTCGCCAAATCGACGCTTTCCCAGCATTTTCGCATTTTGCGGGAGGCCGGGCTCATCCGCAGCGAGCGCCGCGGCGTGGAGCTCATCAATTCCACGCGCTGCGCAGAGCTGGCCGAGCGCTTCGGCCCCATGGTGCAGTCGATCATCTCCGCCTATGAGCGGCAGAAGATCGAGGCGGCGGCCGAATCGGCGCCCCGAACGGCGATTGACAAAGACGCCGCGCCCGTCTAGGGCTTTCCCGCTTCGTCGCGGCGGTTTCGCCGCGATTTTCTTTTTGCGTCGACGCTTCGGCGCGAGGAGCGGAGCGAAAACCGGTCTACTGCAAAAAAGCCGGCCGGCGCATCGTCGCCAGAGCCGGGACGAACACAGGAAAAAGAGATGTTCGCAGTCATCAAGACCGGCGGGAAGCAATATAGCGTCACCGCCGGAGACACGATAACCGTCATGGCCCTCGAGGGCGCGGCGGGCGACAAGATCACCTTCGACGAGGTGCTGTTCGTCGGCGCCGAGGGCTCCGCCAAGATCGGCGCGCCGCTGGTCGCGGGCGCGAGCGTCACCGGCGAGATCGCCGAGCAGGCCCGCAGCCCCAAGACGCTGGCCTTCAAGAAGCGCCGCCGCCAGAACTCCAAGCGCAAGCGCGGCCATCGTCAGGATCTGACGATCGTGCGCATCACCGGCATCGAGGCCGGCGCCTGAGAATTGGCGTGACGCCGCCCGGCGGCGTATAGAAGAAGCCAAGCGCGCCGCGCGTCCGGCGCGCGCACCAATTCAGCGGCCGCCCTGCGCGGCCCCCCCGAGCGGCGAGCGCCGGCTCGGCGTGAAATTTTGAGGAGCAGGAACAATGGCTCACAAGAAAGCGGGCGGCTCGTCGCGCAACGGTCGCGACTCCGACGGTCGCCGTCTCGGCGTGAAGAAGTTCGGCGGCGAGGCCGTGATCAGCGGCAACATCATCGTGCGCCAACGCGGCACGAAATGGCATCCCGGCCGCAATGTCGGCATCGGCAAGGATCACACGCTGTTCGCGCTCGTCGACGGCGTGGTCCTGTTCAAATCCAGCGGCGGCCGCGCTTCGGTATCGGTCGTCGAGCCGGCGGCCGCAGCCGCCGAATAGGCGGAGGATCTGCGAGGACCTTCCGCCGGCGTTTCGATCCCCGGCGGATTTGGTCCTCGAGCGACCGCCATTAAGGCGACGCTCCAGGCGCAAAATCCGAAAAAAGGCCTCAAAGGGTCGATAGGGGAAGCGGAACGCCCGCTTCCCCTTCGTCTTTTTTTCGGCCCTTTTTCGCATCGGCCGCCATGGAGCCTCGGATGTTTCCCGAAATTGCCCGCGACGATATTTTCAGATTGGAGACCTCGCGGCTGTGGCTGCGCTGGCCGCGCGCCGCCGACCAGGGCTCGATCTGCCGTCTGGCCGGCGATCCCGAGGTCGCCCTGAAGACGGCGCGGATTCCGCACCCATATGAGGCCTATCACGCGGAAGGCTTCATTCTCGCCGCGCGCGCCGAGAACGCCAGCGGCGCCGGCCTCACCCTCGCCTTGACGCAGAAGCGCCAGGCGGACGAGGCGATCGGCGTGATCGGCGTGCATGGGGCGAATGCGCGCGGCGCGGGCATGATCGGCTTCTGGCTGGGACGGCCCTATTGGGGGCGCGGATTGATGAGCGAAGCGGCGGGCGCCTTCATCGACATGGTGTTCGGCATGACAGGGCTGGAGCGAATCGTCTCCAGCGCGCTGCCGAGCAACGCCGCCTCGCTGCGGGTGCATGAGAAGCTGGGCTTCACCCGCGCGGGCCAGGGCAAATTCCCGGCGCCGGCGCGCGGCGGCGAGGTCGATGTGGAGCTTTTCGACCTGCGGCGCGGCGCCATTCCGACGAGCTTCGGCGCCAAGCGTCCGAAGCTGCAAGCGACATGAGCTCGAAACAGTCATGAAATTCCTGGATCAGGCGAAAATCTACGTGCGCTCGGGCGATGGCGGAGCCGGCTGCGTCTCCTTCCGTCGCGAGAAATTCATCGAGTTCGGCGGGCCGGACGGCGGCGACGGCGGCCGCGGCGGCGATGTGGTGGCGATCTGCGTCGATGGGCTCAACACGCTCATCGACTATCGCTACCAGCAGCATTTCAAGGCCAAGACCGGCGTCCATGGCATGGGCAAGAACCGCCACGGCGCCAAGGGCGCCGACGCCGTGCTGAAAGTGCCCGCCGGCACGCAGATCCTCGAGGAGGATGGCGAGACGCTGATCGCCGATCTGACCGAAGTCGGGCAGACCGCCATCATCGCGCGCGGCGGCAATGGCGGCTTCGGCAATCTGCATTTCACCACCTCGACCAATCGCGCCCCGCGCCGCGCCAATCCCGGCCTGGAGGGGGTAGAGCGCACGCTGATCCTGCGGCTGAAGCTGATCGCCGACGCCGGGCTGATCGGCCTGCCCAACGCCGGCAAATCGACCTTTCTGGCCACGGTCAGCGCCGCCAAGCCCAAGATCGCCGATTATCCCTTCACCACTTTGCATCCGGGCCTCGGCGTGGTGCGGGTGGACGATCGCGAATTCGTGCTCGCCGACATTCCCGGCCTCATAGAGGGCGCGCATGACGGCCATGGGCTCGGCGACCGCTTCCTCGGCCATGTCGAGCGCTGCCGCGCGCTGCTGCATCTCGTGGACGCCACCGGCGAGCACGCCGGCAAGGATTACAAGATCGTCCGCCGCGAGCTCGCGGCCTATGGCGCCGAGCTCGACGAGAAGCGGGAGATCGTCGCGCTTTCGAAAATCGACGCCGCCGAGCCCGAGCATTTGAAGAAGCAGAAAGAGCGGCTCAAACGCGCAATGGCCTCCGCCGGCCCTGCGGGGGCCACAGAGCGCCCTGCCCTGCTGCTGCTGTCCTCCGCCACCAACGAAGGCGTGACGGCGGCCCTGCGCGCGCTGGCGGCCGCCAAGGAGACAGCGGCGCATGAGGAGGCGACAGCGGCCGAGCCCGCGCCGGAATGGCGGCCGTGAGGCGAAGAGAGATCGAAACAGAAATGTGACGATTTTTTCTTTTCAGAGCTGGACATGAGCGGCGTCATTGGGTATTTGCCACCTCGTTCCGCTCATTCAGCGCAAGCCGAAGCGACGGACGGGCGCATAGCTCAGTTGGTAGAGCAGCTGACTCTTAATCAGCGGGTCCAAGGTTCGAGCCCTTGTGCGCCCACCATCTTCTCAATCACGTAGGCGAATGCTTCGCCGGGACGATCCCGGCGAGGGCAATGGTGGGGTAACCTCCACCCCGGCTTAGGGTGCCGCCACGGCGCGCTTCAGCGGCAAAAAGCGACGCCTCGTGCTACTCGAAGGCGAGGCTTGGTTCGACGTGGCGCCCGTCCCTTCGTCGTCGAGGCGGCGGGCGAGACGGTCACGGCGCTCGGCGCCGCCTTCGACGTGTCGCTCGAGCGCGGGACCGCGCAAGTCGCCGTCGAACAGCATAGCGTCAAGGTCGCGAGCGGGGGACGCGAGACCGTCGTCGGCGAGGGCCTGGAGACGAGCTATGTCAGTGGCGCGGCGACGAAAGCCGCCGCTGCGACCGATCTCGATCGCGTTTCCGCCTGGCGGAATGGCCAGTTCATGTTCGATGGCCAGCTCATGTTCGAGAACCGGCGCTTGGGAGAGGTCGCCGATGCTCTCGGGCGACATCGCCGCGGTTTCGTCTATTTCGCCGATCCGGCCTCGAGGGAGCGGCGCGTGACGGGCCTCTTCCGCATCGATGATCCGCTCGCCGCTCTGCGGCAGATCGAAACCGCGCTCGGCCTGCACACGATCTATCCGACCAAATATCTGATCATCATCAAAGAATAGCCACGGGAGATTTTTTCGCAGCAAACGTCCTCTTTGCGCCTTCGACCGCGTGACTCGAATGAGGGGAGAGACGCCCCTCATTCGAGAGAGGGAAAGCGGCGATTGGCGCGACGCAAACTTCGAGGCGAGCGCGGGATGGGGGCCACGATCACAATCGCGACGATGAGCGTCGCGACCATAGCCGCAAGGGCGTCGGGCTCGCACGCGCGTCCATTCCCGCCGAGCAGCGCGCCGGCGTCGTGCAGACGAACCGAATTCCGGCAGGCTCCATGTCCAAGGCGCTCAACGCCATCGCCGGGAAGAACGGCTTGCAGCTTCTCTATGACGCGCGCTTCCGCGTCGGTAAAAATGCGCCGTTCAACAAAAAATCACTGGCAGAGGTTACGTCACGCGCCCAGAATCTTCGTCATCTCGAACGACAGTAGCCCTGACGCCCGTGATCACTCGGCCGCCGGTTGCTCGAGCGATGCTCCGGTGACCTGCCCCTGAAAAATCCCACCAGCATCGATTAGAGTCCGGCCGATTGCAGGACGGACACGATGAAGAAGA